>JARFQK010000189.1 GCA_029287815.1 Gammaproteobacteria bacterium | reverse complement strand
CTTTAGCCGCGAACATATCGCGGTCGGCAAGCATGTTCGCGGCTAAAGTCGCTCCTACAACAGGCAGTTGAAGTGCGCAGTGGACTCTGTGCTCAATCAATCAAACATATTCATCGCGCTCACCCTGTAACGGCACGAAGGCCACGCCAAGGACGTCCTTGACGCTGATCTCACCATCTTCGTCTTTGTTTACCAGGGCCAGCTCCTGATACATATGCGCCCGGCCGACCGGAATCACCAGATGGCCGCTGGGTTTGAGCTGTTCGACCAGCGGTCTCGGGATATGCGAGGCCGCGGCGGTCACGATGATGCCATCGTAGGGTGCATGTTCCGGCCAGCCGTCGTAGCCGTTGCCGGTCCTGCATTCGATATTGGCATAGCCGAGCCTTTGCAGCCGTACCTTGGCGGCATCGGCGAGTGCCGGCAGGTATTCGATCGTGTAGACCTGTTTGCACAATTGCGACAGCACGGCCGTTTGATAACCCGATCCGGTGCCGATTTCGAGAACGATATCATCGGCTTCGAGTTCGAGCATGTCGGTCATCAGCGCAACGATATACGGCTGAGAGATCGTCTGACCATGACCGATCGGCAAAGGGCCATTGTTGAATGCCGCATTCAGAAACGATTTGGGTACGAACTCGTGCCGCGGCGTATTGGCCATGGCTGCCATGACCCTCGGGTCCAGCGCATCCTTGCCGATCATCTTGCGGGTGTATTGCACTTCGCGTTCGATATCCTTGAGCATGCGTTGTAGTTGTCGGTCTTTCATGAGCTGTTATTCTGTGCCTTCCTGCCAGGAGCTGAGGTAATGTTGCTGTTCTTCGGTGAGCTGATCGATCTGAATATCCATCGCGGCCAGTTTCATACTGGCGACCTGCTGGTCGATTTCAGCAGGCACTTTGTGTACCTTGTTGGTGAGCTTTTCCTTGTGTCCCGCGAGATAAGCCGCGGTCAGCACCTGATTGGCAAAGCTCATGTCCATTACTGCTGACGGATGACCTTCGGCAGCAGCCAGGTTGACTAACCGCCCCTCGGCGAGCAGCCGGATGCGTCGATCGTCCTCGAGGATATATTCGTCGACGGCTGCGCGCGGGCGCTGTTTACGGGTTGCAATCGCCTCCAGTGCCGGGATGTTGATCTCGACATTGAAGTGGCCGGAATTGGCCAATACACAGCCATCTTTCATCACCGCCATGTGTGAGCGGTCGACGACATGCTTGTCACCGGTTGCGGTGACGATGAAGTCGGAATGGCGCGCGGCCTCCAGCAACGGCATGATGCGATAGCCATCCATCGCGGCCTCCAGCGAGCGCAGCGGATCGACTTCGGTGACGATGACCTTGGCGCCGTGTCCTTTGGCGCGCATCGCGATGCCACGTCCGCACCAGCCATAGCCAACCACGGTAAAGGTCTTGCCGGCGAGCAAAATATTGGTCGCGCGGATGATGCCATCGAGCGTACTCTGGCCGGTGCCGTAGCGATTGTCGAACAGATGTTTGGTCATCGCATCGTTGACCGCAATGACCGGGAACTTCAACGCGCCCTGGTCTGCCATAGCGCGCAATCGGATCACGCCGGTCGTGGTCTCCTCGGTGCCACCGAGCATTTGATCGATCAGATCCTTGCGCGTTTTGTGTATCTCGCTGACCAGGTCCGCGCCGTCGTCCATCGTAATGACCGGCTGATGATCGAGCGCGGCGTGAATATGTTGGTAATAGACCTCTGTCGATTCGCCCCGAATCGCGAACACTGGAATATCGAAATGATGGACCAGCGCTGCGGCGACATCATCCTGGGTGCTGAGCGGGTTGCTCGCGCATAGCACCACGTCGGCACCGGCTGTCTTCAGTGTTCTCGCAAGATTCGCGGTCTCTGTCGTGATATGCAGGCAGCCGCTGATGCGGATACCCTGCAGAGGCCGCTTAGCGCCGAAACGTTCTGCCAGGCTACGCAGTACCGGCATTTCCTGGTAGTCCCATTCTATACGCGCCAGTCCGGCATCAGCCAGTGCAGCGTCCTTGATATCGTGGTTTCTGTTCGATGTCATGATTCAGATAGAAGTTGAGCTGATGATAGATGTGTCACTGGTCGATCAATAAACCCGAACACTGCCACGGATGGTATCGTTCGCGATCTGGTCGATGTCTTCCAGTTTCTCGCGCACGATTCGATCAACCGATGCCCGCAGTGCTGCGCTGACGTGTCGTTCGGTGCTTTTGAGCTGGATATCGACGATTTGCGGCTCCTTGACCGGGGCGCCAATCTGACTGACCAGATAGCAACAGGCCTCGGTGACCTGATCCAGTTCCTCGACCAAGCCAAGAGCAATCTTTTGTGCGACGATATTATAGAGTTTGCCCACATGCGTCACCGGATTTTTGCCGGCTGCCGCCTCCATGTTCATCGGTCGGTACGGCGCAATCAAACCGTTGGCGCGGTTGCCGCGTCCGACTTCGCCGTCATCGCCGGACTCGGCCGAGGTGCCGGTGACGGTCATGTACAGGCTTTTGCTGTCGATGTCATCGGCCGCATTCACTATGATCGAGATCGTGCTGTCTGACACTTTGCTCGCGCTTTGCCGGGCCAATTCTGCGACTCGGGCCTTCTTCTCGATATAATCATCGGCGTCGGTCAGGTAGCGGTCGACGAAGGCGCAGGCGACCGTGATCGCTATGTCACGATCCTGGCGTATCGCCATGACCTTGATGTCTTCACCGATTTCGGGATGTTGATGCTTGACTGCAGCGGAGTTCAATGTCTGTTCAATATGCAGCACGATGCGCTCCAGTTCGCTGAGCGGTGCATAGCCGACACCACAGGAGGTATCGTTCGCCAGGGCGACACCGGATTTGTGCTGACGTGAGTAGAGCTCGACAAGATCGGAAGAGCCTGGGCGTATCAGGCTGTGCAACTTCACGTCCCGGGACGGATCGAGCGCATGAAAGTGGGACGTCAGCCAGTTGTGGCAACTGCTTTCGAGCAGCTCGTCAATCGGCACCTCGATGCCCTTGTAGTCACAGCTCGCGCGTCCGGCAACGAAAATCTCGATTGGAGCTATCAGCCTGCCGCCGCCGAAGGCCGGTTCTGCGGTGCCTCCCCAGAGCAGCGCCTTGTCGACATTGTGATGAAGCACCAGGCCGAAGTTCTCCTGATAGTACGCGCACAGCGCCCGGCCGAACTCATCGGCAACAGCGTCGCAGATCGTGTCGGGATGGCCGATACCCTTGCGTTCAACGATCTCCACTGGTTGATCTTGATACGGGTTTGGGCGGAGCGAAACGTGCGCAAGCGATGTCATGATCAGCCTTTGATGCAAATCAGCGGTTCGAGGCGGGCGACCCGGCGGGCCAGGCCGGCTTGGTCAGCGGATTCGACAACGGCGCTGACATCCTTGTAGGCGCCCGGGGCTTCCTCTGCGACACCGCGCTTGGACGGGCTGCGAATCACAATGCCGCGATCGGCCAGCTGCTGGATCACCTGGCTGCCGTGCCATTGTCTGATTGCCTGGCGCCGGCTCATGCTGCGGCCGGCGCCGTGGCAGGCCGAACCGTAGGCCAAAGCCATGCTCTGTTCGGTGCCGGCAAGGATAAAAGAAGCGGTGCCCATCGTGCCGCCGATCAGCACCGGCTGGCCGACAGCGCGCAAATCGGGCGGAAGATCCGGGTGTCCCGGTCCGTAGGCGCGGGTGGCGCCTTTGCGGTGCACGTACAGCTCTTTGACCTGGCCGTCGATCTGGTGTCGCTCCAGCTTGCAGGTGTTGTGGGAGACGTCGTAGAGCAGATCCAGATGCGCACCCGGAAAAATGCGTTGGACCGCCTCGCGTGTCAGATGGGTAATGATCTCCCGGTTTGCCAGCGCGCAATTGATGCCGGCGCGCATCGCACCGAGATAGGACTGACCGATCGCCGAGTTGATCGGTGCACAGGCAAGCTCGCGATCCGGAAGCGTGATGCCATGGTCCTTCGCGCTGTTGGCCATCTGCTTCAGGAATTCGGTACCGATCTGGTGACCCAGGCCGCGTGAACCGCAGTGTATGCTGATTTTGACGTCCCCGAGATGAACACCGAACGCGTGCGCGATCGCTGCATCGTAGATTTCGACGACCTTTTGCACTTCCAGGTAGTGGTTGCCCGAGCCCAGCGTGCCCATTTCGTTCTGCTGGCGTTTCTTCGCAAACTGTGAAACCTGTCCCGGATCGGCGCCCTGCATGCAGCCGTGCTCTTCGATACGTTCCAGGTCTCTGCGTTCGCCGTAGCCCTGCTCAACGGCCCAGGCAGCCCCGCCGAGCAGCATTGCTTTCATCTGCGGACTGTTCAAATGAATATGGCCGGTGCTGCCCAAGCCCGCAGGGATGTGGTGATAGAGGACATCGGCCAATGCGTGTTGATTGGCCATGACTTGTTCGAGGCTGAGGCCGGTGTGCAACGTGCGTACGCCGCAGGAAATATCGAAACCGACGCCGCCGGCAGAGATCACGCCCCCTTCGGCTGCGTCGAAGGCGGCTACGCCACCGATCGGGAAGCCGTAGCCCCAGTGTGCATCCGGCATTGCATACGCGGCTTTGACGATACCCGGCAGTCTTGCGACGTTGGTGACCTGTTCATAGACTTTGTCGTCCATGTCCCGTATCAGGTCTTCACTCGCATAAATGATCGCCGGCACACGCATGCCAGCGCTGGTATCGATCTTCCATTCAACATTAGAAATGCGTTCTAACTTATCGAAATTCATGTGTATTTTTCTCAATTCGCTATACGTCAACGACGCATTGCGCTACCCATTGGCCGTTGGCTTGATAGACCGCGAGTTCGGTATAAGTCGCGCCCTTGATCTCGACCACAGGTTGATGGCGTGCGATTTCGATGGGCTCACCTGCAACCGAGGCATTCAATTTGGTTTCGTTGATCTCGACATCGAACCGGCTGAACAGCATCTTGCGCGTCGCCATCTCGTAGATCAACGCGTTCAACCATGCGAACAACAGCGTGTCATCACTGTCCTCGCTGCAGCGAATGCTCAACTCCGTCGTTGCGTCCACAGCATCAATATCTGCGACTACCGCGGTCATCGCCAACGCGATTTGTTCGAATGCTTCGCCCAGAGTATCGCCATAACCGCGAATACCAATATCGGCTTTGTGTTCGAAATGCTCCCAGGAAGCGGTACCCATGCGCTAGAGCTTAAACGTAGAGCGCCGAACCGGTTTTGATCGATATCAACACTTGATGAGTTGCCCATCAAGCAAGCATCGGATTGATGCATCGTTCCCACTGGTTACGCTCAAAAGATTCGCAGCAATTGGGCGGTGTGATTCGCTGTTTACAAGTGTTGACAATTCTTGTCCAGCGGCAGACTGACTTAGCAATATTTTCAGCCTATTCAATAGGTAATATCAAAATCTTTCGCTGTCGCTGAGTCGTGACAGCAAGCCCGGGTTTGTGTTGGGAAGCAACGGCCATGCAACTATCAATTCACCAGTTTTCCGTCACATCCGGATGGGACACAGAGGCAGACACAACGCTCGATTCACCCGAAACACTGTGCCTTTTCTTTGCGTCTCCCAATAATGATGAAGTCAGTGCTGCGCTTCAGTCGCTGCAAGCGACTTTCGCTGATTCGATCATGTTCGGCTGCTCGAGTGCGGGTGAGATATTCAACGAGGAAATCAACGACGACAGCGTTTCGCTCGCAATCCTGCGATTCGACCACACGCCAATTCAGCTGGCCGTTGAAACAGTATCGGATATGACTTCATCTTTGGAGGTTGGCCTGAATCTGGCGAATCAATTGCGCCAGGAAGATCTGCGGGCGGTCATGGTCTTATCGGATGGCTTGCTGGTCAATGGATCGAAGCTGGTCGAGGGGCTGTCTCGAGGGCTGCCGGAAGTCGTGATTACCGGCGGGCTTGCGGGTGATGCCAACCGGTTTGAACGGACCTGGGTCTGGGTGGACGGAGCGAGGCAGTCAGGTTCAGTCTGTGCGGTCGGCTTTTATGGTGACCATGTCGGTGTCGGGCATGGTTCCAGAGGTGGTTGGGACATAATGGGCCCGGAACGCGAAGTCACGCGTGCGGATGCGAATGTGCTCTACGAGCTCGATGGCCAGCCCGCACTGCAGCTGTACAAACAGTATCTGGGTGATCGGGCTGAAGGGCTACCGGCTACCGGACTGCTTTTTCCGCTGGCGATCAGGAATGAGATAGAGGTCGATGGTGATACGGTCAGAACCATCCTTGCAGTCAATGAGCAGGATCAGTCGATCACATTTGCCGGTGATATCCCGACAGGCAGTTTCGTGCGCCTGATGCGAGCCAATTTCGACCGAGTCATCGAAGGCGCGAGTGATGCCGCGGCCGATGTCGACACCACGGCCTATCGTTCGGGTCCGCTGCTGAACGTGGCTATCAGTTGTGTCGGGCGACGCCTGGTGCTGGGTCCACGGTCGGAAGAAGAGACCGAAGCGACGCTCGATGCGTTGCCCGAGGGTACGCAGCAGGTCGGTTATTACTCGTACGGCGAGATTTCACCGCTTGTCAGTGGCAAATGTGATCTTCATAACCAGTCGATGACATTGACCGCGATCTGGGAAAGCTAGCCCGCGTCTTTAGCATGCACAAGTTACTCGCCCGGCAACTAAAAAAACTTCAGCTGGACGAAGGCCTGTTGCCGGGGGGCGATGCTTGGCAGGGATTTCTGCAACTGGTGGAAAGCAGCTATCAGGCCGCAGACCAGGACCGTTATATACTCGAGCGCTCGCTGACGCTGTCGTCGGAGGAAATGCAGGCGCTCTACCAGCGTCAGAAGTCTTCTTATGAAGCGCGTCTGCACGCGATTCTTCACGCGCTACCGGATATCCTGTTTTTGCTGGATGAGGATGGGCGCTACCTCGAGGTCATGTCCGGCAACGAGCAGCAGCTCTTTCGAGAAAAAGATCTGCTTATCGGTCACACCCTTTATGACATCTTTTCGCAAGAGCAAGCCGACTTCTTCCATGGCATCCTGACCGAGGCATTGAAGGCGAATCGATTGGTGGTGGTTGATTATCAAATGGATGTTCGGTCCGGCGCACGTACCTTCGAAGGCCGGGCCATGCCCGCAAACTATACCGTGGATGGCAAGCGCACCGTGGTTTTTCTGGCAACGGACATCACTGAGAGGAAGCAGGCCGAGATACGCGGGCGTCTGATAGCGACCGTGTTCGAGAATTCCAGGGAGGGCATGGTGATTCTGGACCCGGACCTGCGGGTGGTCTCGGTCAACGAGGCCTTCTGCAAAATCGCCGATCTGGACATCAATAACGCCGGCGGGCAAAAGCCGCGGTTTATCGATGATCTAATGTCCACCAGCACCGGTACGGAAATCCTGTATGCATTGAATCGAAACGCTTACTGGATGGGCGAGATTATCGGAAGAAAAGCCGACGGCTCGACCTATCCGTTGTGGCTGACTGTCAATGCGGTCAGGGATGACGGCGGAGCGCTGACCAATTACGTGGCTTTGCTGACCGATGTTTCAGAGATCAAACGCTCACAGGAAGAACTCGAGTATGTCGCAACGCATGATTTCCTGACAAATTTGCCCAACCGCGTGTTGTTCCACGACCGCTTGCAGCAGGCAGTAGCGAGAACGATCCGCACCGGCACAATAGGCGCGCTTTTCTTCCTGGACCTGGATCGTTTCAAGAACGTCAATGACAACCTGGGCCATCATGTTGGCGATGATTTGCTCAAGCAGGTGTCGACCCGCTTGAGAAAAGTGTGTCGGGCGACGGATACACTGGCGCGCCTGGGCGGGGACGAATTCACGCTGATCGCCGAGGGGCTGACCGATACCGATGGTCTCGCGGTGATCGCCGAGAAGCTTCTGCAGGCGTTTTCAGATCCGTTCAGCTTGAATGACTACAAGCTGGAAATCAGCGTGAGTATCGGCATCAGCGTGTTCCCGAAGGACAGTGCGGATGTCAACGAATTGATCAAGCATGCGGACACCGCGATGTATTCTGCAAAGGAATCCGGTCGCAACACCTACCGTTATTACACCCAGGAACTCACGACCAGTGCTTTCGAATATTTTGCGATGGAAATCGCTCTGCAGAAGGCGCTCGAGCGCGAGGAATTCTTCCTTGTTTACCAGCCTCAGTACAACATCATGTCCGGGCAATTGATCGGTGTCGAAGCGCTGATCAGGTGGCGGCATCCGGACATGGGTATCCTGTCGCCGGGCGTATTCATCCCGGT
>JARFQK010000134.1 GCA_029287815.1 Gammaproteobacteria bacterium | reverse complement strand
GGGAAAATCCGGTTGCTCATCATCAGGCCACTGCCATATTCCATTCTGCAAACGCAGCTATGCTGATCGACTGCGAGCCAAAGATAACGCCACTTGCCATTGATCTGATTGGTCCCGCACACCGGCGAAGACATCATGTGGGCAACGACTGCAATGTCCTCCAGGCAAAGAGTCCGTAAGCAAGTACCAGACCAATTCCTAGGCCGCGACCGATAGACTTTCCTGCGATCGCAATCCAGGCTACGAGCAGCGCACAGGCCAGCATAAACCATAGATCGAACTGTAACGCTTGGGGAGGGACGGGCAGGTCGGCAAAAAGTGTCGTTACACCAATGACGACCAGTATATTGAGCGTGTTGCTCCCCACAGCATTGCCGATGGCCATCCCAAGCTGCCTGTGCATTGCCGCCATGACGGAAACACTCAACTCCGGCAGAGATGTACCCAGTGCGACTACGGTTGCCCCAATCGCCGCCTCTGAAATGCCGAAGTTCGCAGCGAGCTCGGTGGCCCCGCTAACGGTCAAGTTCGCTCCCACCGGCATCACAACTCCGCCGAAAAGGATGAAGAACCAGGCGAACCATGGGCTCTGGGGGAGCCCTAGTGTCCGCTCGTAGACTTCCTCCTCTCCCCCAAGGTCCAGCAGTGACACCCGGCCGGTCACACTGAGAAGAATTGCGATGATTAGCAGTGCCAGAAGCATGAAGCCATGCACGGCTTTCAACTCGCCGAACAGGCACATGCCCACGAACGTGACGCTGGCAATAACCATGAACACCGCATGGGAGCGCATGGCCGGATCCGCAGCGACCGGCAAAATGATCGCCGGTATGCCAAGTACTATCAGGACGTTGGCCACATTGCTGCCGATAACGTTGCCCATGGAGAGACCGCCATGTCCGGTGGTTGCAGCGAGTACCGACACGACAAGTTCGGGCAGCGATGTGCCGAAGGCCACGATGGTGGCTCCGATCACTGCTGGCGGCATATTCAGGCGGCGGGCGATGGAAATACTGCCGCGGATCAGCAGGTCGCCACCCATTACCAGGTAGACCAGACCGCCGACTACACTCAAACCCGCCAGCAGCTCCATTATCCGTCGCTCTCCCCCGCGGTGTCTTCACGCGACCGCTTGACATAGACCCGGTCCATCAACTCGTTGAATGACTCGGCCAGGAAACTGACCTCATCCTCGCCCGACACATCGGCGCGAAGTTGTATATCTCCATCCTTGATCCGGTGCACCACCGAGTCGAGATTCCTGATAGGTCGCGAGAGGAAGAAGCCGAGTAGCGTACCGGCCAGAATCGCCAATGCACCCACCGAAAGCGCGACGTCGATCATGCGGCCGCGCAGCGCTATAAGTGGCGCGAGCTGTTCCTGTTCATCGATCTTGACAATAAGCCCTGTGTCGACATTGTTTAGTCTGCGAGAAGCTGCCCAGACTGTCTCGCCCCGATAATCCTCGACACCTTCGAGAACCGCTGTATCGCCGCTCAGTGCAGCCAACATTGCCGGCGTGGCCGCTGAGATCGCCAGGTCACCGGTTGGCACACCTCCGTGCCTTGTCTGGTTGAGTACCGTCAGGATGCCCGGTTCCATTTCCGCGACCAGCAATGTCTCACCGGTTGCCCCCAGTCCACGGTAACTACGAGTCAATTCCAGGATACCGCCGATGTCCACCACGGCCTCCATGTGGCCCACCAGCTGTCCGTCCAGGCTCACGGGGGAGTGAAGCACGGCATCGACGGACCCGGTTTTCGTCTTAACATAGCGGGTGAATGACAGCCCACTTGCCTCCCCTGAAGCGGGGGGTGAGGCCGGGAAGTCTGCCTTCCCTGCGTCTGCGATCCGGTCACCTTGTGGGGTGAACACCGTCACCCGCTTGACGACATCGACGCTGGCCTCAGCATCTTCAAGAATGCGCTTTACAGCAGCGGTGGCCATGTCCGGGGCTTCGGCATACCTGGCAAGCTGCCGACGGAGCTCTGTACGGCTGCGGATCAGCCTGACCTCCTCTAGCCAGGCCTGCCCGATGAGCGCCAGGTCCTCCGCACGGGCATCCACGAGTGCATCGAGCTGGCGAGCCGTCATTTCACGCACCATTTTCTCTGAGGCATAGTATGAAAACAGTCCCAGAAGAAGGGTGCTAAGCAGGGAGGTTGTCACCAGTGCGAAAACTAGCTTCGTTCGTAAGTCCAACGATCCCGATTCCTGTAATGACCTGACCCCGGTCTCCCGGTGCACATAAGCCCACCTCGTGCGATCGATCGCGGCAGCGCCACGATTTAGTGATTCGCCCGAGGGGCGCGCCATTTGAGGTTAGACCAGTGATATGATTTTGCCAGTTTTTCGCCGCCGAGCGATGAACGCAGCGCGCTGCTCGCAAGCGAGGCCGATATATGGTTCTGGCAAGTTAACTCGGGAAGAGTTCAAAAATCTGCCTCCAGTTCTCAAGCAACCACCCTACTCCATTCTGTGAACGCACTCATCCTCAGATTTCGATAGTGTTCAGCCCGCACCAGATGCCTTCCCAAGTTGAAAAGATTAGTGACAGCGGCATGAGCACCCAGAAACTGTCGTGCCTGTCCAATCGATTTGAACTTTCGCATCCCCCGCTCTCGCAACCTAGTCGCCTCGTGAGATTGCTCCACCCGATTATTCTCATACTGTTCAGTGCTATGAATTACGTCCGGCATCAGCTTTCGATGGGGGACTGGGTAGCTTCGTAGCTTATCCGTCGCGATCTTCCTTGACACGCTGCCGTGTGTGCGAAGCAGGCGCTTGAAGAACCGCCTGGCTGCAGTACCATCACGTTTTGCCTGGAGATACACATCAACCACCTCGCCATGCTGATCGACAGCTCGCCAAAGATAATGCTGCTTGCCATTGATCTTCACGAAGACCTCGTCTATGAAGAAGGTATCGCCGTAACCCTGATGCTTTCATTTCAATCGGCGGGTGTATAAGGCACCAAACTTGATACACCAGAGCCGGATCGATTCGTGGATTACGGTGTTGCCTCGTTCAGCCAGAAGATCCTCGATATCGCGATGGCTGAGATTGAATCTGTAGTAGAGCCAGACAACGTAAGAAATGATATCTGGCGGTAACCGGTGACGTTTGTAGGTATTCATCGACCGATTCTATCAACTTTGGCCTGTTAAGTTGGCAACACCTTCAGGAGTGACATTATCATGATCGATTACGCACACGAACCCAGGACCCTGGTACAGGACATAGCGCACTGGGCTACCGAGCGCCCGGCGGAGCCCTGGCTGGTAGAGCGCTGGTCCAGCCATGACCGCGTGATCAGCTGGCGCGAAGGTGCAAAGATCGTCAATGCAGCCGCAGCCTGGCTGGCTCAGTCGGTGGCGGAACCGGGGACCCGGATCGGCCTGTTGGCGCCTAATTGCGCCCACTGGGTACTGGCGGATTACGCTATTATGGCCTCCGGCAATGTCACGGTGCCGATATTCACCACCATGAGCCCGGAGAGTGTCGAGTACGTGTCGCAATTCGCCGGTATCGATATGCTGATAATGGGTGCCGCGGGCAATTGGGAGCAGGTGAAAGACAGCTTTCCCGAGGGTATAGCCGTGGTGCGTTTGCCCGGGGCTCCACAAGTGACAGGTGCCGTGGACTGGGACGACCTGGTCAAGGCTGGTGCGGATTTAAGCCCGGCACCGACCCCGGATAGCAAAGCCCTGGCCACGATTGTTTTTACCTCCGGTACAACCGGCCTGCCCAAGGGGGTCATGCACTCCCTCGCCAGCCTGCGCGAGGCGGGCGGCGGGATTGGCCATATGTCGCAGACACTGCCCGGGCACCGCTTCCTGTCCTACCTGCCGCTGGCCCATCTCGGCGAGCGTATCGTGGTGGAAAACCATTCGCTGGTGTACGGCGGTACCGTCTACTTCAATGAAAGCCAGCAAAGCTTCCTGGACGACTTGCGCAATACCCGGCCCAACTGGATGCTGGGCGTGCCGCGTATCTGGGAGAAACTGCAGCAGGTCGTTGTCGCTCATGTGCTCAGTCGCGACGAGATGGAGACCGCCAGGGCCAGTGGCGAGCTTGACGCCGCCGGCCGGAAAGTGCGGGCCTTCCTGGGCCTGGAGGATATCAATTTCATCCTGACGTCTACGGCACCCACCCCGGCACCACTCAAGGCCTGGTATGACGACCTGGGTATTACCCTGTACGACGGCTACGGCCAGTCGGAGATACTGCCGGTGTGTACTAACGGCAAAGGCAACCGCAAGCTCGATTCGATCGGCACCGCGGCCCACGGGGTGGAAATCAAAATTGCCGACGATGGTGAGATCCTGGCCCGTGGCGGCGGCACGGCGATGGGCTACTACCAGGCACCGGAAAAAACGGCGGAGACATTCGAACCGGACGGTTGGGTACACACTGGCGATCGCGGTCGCATCGATGAGGACGGACATATCTACCTCACCGGGCGGGTGAAGGAAATCTTCAAGACTGCCAGGGGTAAGTATGTCGCCCCGGCCCCGATAGAGGGCCGCTTCCTGGAAACCCACTTGGTGGAACAGGCTTGCCTGACGGGTCACGGCCTGGCACAGACCGTGATGACCGTGGTGCTGGCCGAGGCGGTACTGCAGCGGGATGCCGAGGAACTCGTCGCGGAATTGCTGGCGCATACTGCCGCGCTCAATGCGTCCCTGGACAAACACGAACAGATAGGCGCGCTGATAGTTTCCCGCGAGCCCTGGTCCCAGGAAAATGATGTCCTGACCCACACCCTCAAGATCAAGCGCGATGCACTCGAACAACGCTATGCAGAGGAAATTGCCACTGCAGGAGACAGGATGCGGGAGGGCGAGCCCCTGTTTGTGATCACATCCCGTTAGCCTTGTTCGGCTACTACTCCTGCGGCGATCAGTTCATCGATATGACACCTACTTCAAGATGAAAGCGGAAAATTCTGATAGCGCCTATCGTTTTGTGCCTGCGTAATCACATCCTGGCCGCCACATCCTCCACCTGGTGACATATCACTTTTCACTCATCTTCTCGAGCAACTGCTTGAGTACTCCAAAAATCATACCTTTCATCGAG
>JARFQK010000414.1 GCA_029287815.1 Gammaproteobacteria bacterium | reverse complement strand
AACGTACTCGGCATATAGAGCAGATCGCCTTCGTCCAGATCCGGCATGAATTCTGAGCCCAGCTGCATGAGCGGCCAAAAGCCGGCAACGACCAGCAGGAACGTGACGGCAAGCACCGTTCTTGGCACTTTCAGCACGAGGTTGATGAACGGACGGTAGAAGGCAATGAGTAAGCGATCGACCGGGTTTTTGTGCTCCGGGGTGATACGGCCGCGGATGAAATAGCCCATCAGCACCGGTACCAGGGTGATCGCCAACACTGCAGCGCCGGCCATCGCGAAGGTCTTGGTGTACGCCAGAGGCGTGAACAGGCGTCCTTCCTGAGCTTCGAGTGTGAACACAGGCAGAAAGCTCAGGGTGATGATCAGCAACGAAAAAAACAGCGGCGGGCCGACCTCTATCGCCGCGTCACGCATCAACTGCCAGCGATTGTCATCACTGAGGCCGTGATGTTCGATACGCTTGTGCACGTTCTCGGTCATCACAATCGCCGCATCGACCATCGTGCCGATCGCGATCGCAATACCACCCAGCGACATGATGTTGGCGTTGATGCCAATGCGCTCCATGATGATGAACGCGATCAGGATACCAACCGGCAACGATAAGATGATCACCAACGCGGAGCGCAAATGAAACAGGAATAACGCACAAATCAGCGCGACGACAACAAACTCCTCCACCAGCTTGCGGTTCAATGTATCAACTGCACGTTGGATTAGAGCCGAGCGATCGTAGGTCTCGACGATCTCGACACCCTCCGGAAGACCACGCGACAGTTCCTCGAGCTTCTGCTTGACGCCATTGATCGTGGTCAAAGCATTCTCGCCGAAGCGCATCACGATGATACCGCCGACGACCTCACCTTCGCCATCGAGCTCGGCGAGACCACGACGCAATTGTGGTCCATGCCGTATTTTCGCCACGTCTTTCAGCAGAATCGGGACGCCCTGTTCGTTGACACCCAACGGGATGTGGCGCAGGTCATCGATTGCGTCGATATAGCCAGTCGCGCGCACCATATACTCCGCTTCCGCCATCTCCACGACCGACCCGCCGGTTTCCTGGTTGCCGCGCATAATAGCCTGCTTGACCTGCTGCAACGGCAGATCGTACGCACGCAGACTGTCCGGGTCGAGCACGACCTGGTACTGTTTGACCATACCGCCCACAGTGGCGACCTCCGATACTCCGGGCACGGTCTGAAGTTCGAATTTCAGGAACCAGTCCTGGATACTGCGGAGTTCGGACAGGTCATGGCGACCACTTCGATCGATCAGCGCGTACTGGTAAACCCACCCGACCCCGGTCGCATCGGGACCCAGTTCCGGCCGCGCCTCTGCTGGCAGCTTGCTCGACACCTGGCTCAGATACTCGAGCACGCGCGAGCGCGCCCAATACAGGTCGGTGCCATCTTCAAAGATCACATAGACGTAGGAATCGCCGAAGAACGAATAACCACGCACGTTGATCGCTTTCGGCACCGACAGCATCGCAGTCGTCAACGGATAGGTGACCTGGTCTTCGACAACCTGCGGCGCCTGTCCCGGATAACTCGTTTTGATGATCACCTGAACATCGGACAAATCGGGTATCGCGTCCAGCGGTATATTCTTTATCGAGTAAAGGCCGAGTCCGACCACGATCGCCGTCAGCATCAGCACCATGAAGCGGTTGTCGATCGACCATGCGATGATCCTCGCGATCATGGCCGCATCTCCATGTTGTGATCAGAAGCGCCTGGCGCCATCTTGTGGATCGAAGTGATCAGGTAGCGATTATCGCGCTGCTCCAGATGAAACATCACGGTGTCACCGACCGCCAGACCCTCCAGGCTGACGCTTTCATCGAGCATCAAGTCCATCGTCATCGACGGCCAGCCAAGCTCCTCGATCGGATCGTGCTGGAGATTGATCTTGTTCTCGCCGGATTTCAACGCCTTGATCACACCGGAACCCATCGCGGTCCGGATTGCAGGTTCTTCAGGCGATTCTGTCGTTGGCTCTTCGCCCTCAGCGGGTGACATCCGCATCAGACTGGCCCGCATACTGGCTTCCGAGTCGATCAGGAACTGGCCCGATATCACGACCTTGTCACCATCCTCCAGACCCTGCAATATTTCAACGTAGTCCCCGCTTTCAATGCCCGCAGCGACATCGCGCGCTTCAAACCTGCCCTCGCCCAGCGCAACGATCACGCGTTCGGCACGACCGGTGCGAATCAGCCCCTCAATCGGGATCACGATCGTGTTTTCCTTGGGTCCTCCAAAGATTCGAACATTGGCATACATGTTGGGCTTGATCGACTCGTCCGGATTGTCAAAACGCAACCTGACTTGCAGTGTTCGGGTCTTCGCATCGAGACTGGGATAGATGTATTCAACAACACCTTCCCAGACCTGCCCCGGCAAGTAAGACAGCCTGACCTCCGCCGGCTGTCCATTCTTTACCCATTCGGTTTGACGCTCGAAGACTTCGGCGATGATCCACACGCTCGAGAGATCAGCGAGCGACATCACGCGATTTTCCGGTTTGATGAACATACCCTCTCTAACCGAAAGGCTGGAAACGACGCCATCCTGCGGCGCATAGATCGATATTCTCTGCTGGATCTTCCGGTCCCGCTGCAGTTGCGCGATCTGCTTGTCGGACACCCCAAGTGAAGCGAGCTTTTCCCGGCTCGCCCGGATCAGGCTGTTACTGCCTGCAGCGATCGCAGTTACCAGCTCTTCCTGCGCGTTGACCAGCTTCGGCGAATAGAGGTCGAACAGGAAGTCGCCCTGCTTGACCCGCTCGCCCTCGGAGCGCACTGTCAAGCGTTCGATCCAGCCCTCGGTACGCAAGTGGATATGGCTGACTCTGGATTCATCGAATTCGACGTAACCGACGGTATCGATACCACGCCACAATCGCGACCTCTCTGCTCTGGCTGTCCTGACGCCAAGGTTCTGGACCACTATCGGCTCGATCGAAACGACATTGCCAGTCGCATTTTTGTCTGCATACACGGGCACGAGATCCATTCCCATTGGTGATTTACCGGGTTTATCGCGTTGATAGTTCGGATCCATCGGCGCCACCCAGTAGAGTATTTCCTTTTCCTCGTCGGCGTGGCTGCTTGCCAGGAAGGCGCCACCCGAGCCCGCCAGCAGCAGTGCAACGAGCGTCTTGATAAAGCTAATCTTGTTCATAATGCAGGATCCCCGGTGATATAAAGCAGGCGCGCCTGTGCCCGCAGGCGGTCCGCCTTGATGCGCAAATTCTCCAGTCGTACGTCCAGCTCGGTGATGCCGGCGCGCATCAAGGTGGTGAACTCTGTGACACCGCTCTGGTACGCATTGAGTGATGCTTTGGCGTTATTGGCTGCCGAATTGACCAGCTTGTTTTTGTAGAGCAGCTCGCGTTCGCCGAGCCGTTTGTAGATGGCCCGATCCTTTTCCAGCATACGCTTCAACACACGCAGCCTGTCATCGCGCGAGTAACGCGCGGCATTCGCGCTCTCTTCGTGCGCTACCACCTTTTTGTCCTGCCGGTTTTCGGTGAACAAGGGGATATCAACGGTCACCATCGCCGCCATCATGTCGGCGCGGTCGCTGCCATCGATGTTGTCACCGAAACGCTTTCGGTACTCGACGAAAGCACCAACGCCCGGCTTGTAGTCTTGACGCGTAACCTCGATCAGTTTCTTGCTGGCTTCCACTTTTGCTGTTTCGGCCACTACCGATGGATGCTGCGTCAATAAGCGGTTGATATCATCCGTATCGGGGACGCTGGGCAACATGGGCAGATCCCGATCAATATCATTCCATGCCTCCTGACCAATCCATTGAGCGAGCATTGCCCGGTATTCATCCTCATGACTCTGGATCTTGGTCGCGCGATCATCGAGGCGCGACAGCTCAAGATCGGCGCGAATGACATCCTGCTGGTTGGCACGCCCTGCGGCGTACTGATCCTCCGTGATGCTGACGAGCTTGCTGAACAACAGCCTGGTTTCGTCAATGATGCTCGCGGCCTTTGTCTGGTAATAGAGGTTCAAATAGGTTTCGCGAACATCCATTATTAACTTGAGTTGCGCATCCTCGGCTTTGGCGGCGGCGGCTTGCGACAACCAGCTCGTCTGTTGCTGTTTCAGCACCGTTGTGCGGCCTTTGGGAAATTCCTGCTGAATTCCTACCCGCAACTGAGTGGATGGATCTTCCGTGGTGCTGAATGAATCGAGCGGTACATTGAACATTCCGAGTCGCAACTTTGGATCCGGCAGCGTACCATCCGCGATGGCCCTGGCCTGATACGAACGCGAGGATGCCCGGTGGCTGTCGATTACCGGGTCCGCCTCCAGTGCCAGCTGTTCTGCTTGCTGCAAGCTCAGCGACACTGCGACGCGTGGCGCGAAAAGTAGCGCAAATACAGCCAGTGTAGTCAAGCGGCGAACTGCTTGAGCATGGGTATAACGCATGATTTGTCTCCAGATTGATTCTCGAACGACCGCTACGCAGTGACGTCAACAGTCGAATAACAAGGGTACACTCAGATCTGGAAATGAGCAGGCGGCCTGAAGGGAGGAATCCGCTCTCGAAATTCAAGACGATCATCCGCCTGCAAAGGATAGAACGGTTTGCGCGACGGTGGCACCGTCAAATTGGAAAGCAATAGCATCGAAACATTGACACTGATGCCACAATCCTGGATACAGTTGGTACCACTTTCGCAACAGCAACAGTTGTTTGAAACCGATTCATGACCGTGATGACTCGCTGCAGTCGCTGCTGGCTCAGCGTGGACGTGTTGATGTTCCGCATCGTGCGATGTCGAATCCTGCGTCTGACAGACAGAGTGATCATAAGCCCAGGCGCTGCGTAAAGGCGTCGCCATCACTACAATGATGACGATGCAGTGCAGGATATTTCGACTGGGTGTTTTCACACTCCAATCATAGTCTCGGTCACAACGGCGTTCAAGCGGGTTATGCAATCGATGAACCTACATTGTCACAAAATAAGTGCATCACAGAGCCTCTAGGCTCCATCCTGGTGCAAGCTGGGCTTGGCTCTGGCTACCGAGCTGAATAATGCGATCTCCATTCTTTTTATATAATCAATATCTTATGATAGATGTGCGCAGAAAATCCAGAATTGGCACGGCTCTTGTTACAGGATTTATGACACCAAAAGAATAGACTGGAGATCGCGCATGAATTCAAGCTACAACTACTCAGACTTCATCGGTTTGGCATTGGACTCAAACGATGACTATGAACCATACGGCTATGACATGGAAAGACTTCAGACAGTCGAAACGACGCACGCATACACTAATGAGCGCTCCATAGAATCGATCATATTCGCGAGCAATATCAATAAAGACTTCTACGATTGAATGAACTGATAGCAACAGTTTCTTCGGCAGGCCCGTGAGCGGTCGGGAGCCTGATTTACCCTCAGGCTCCCAATTCAATCGAGGTCCACACGACCGGCATTCCTTTCCATAGTCCTTCGGCCTGCACACCGGACCGCGAATCACAAATCCTCATAACGACCTACGCTAAATAGGCAGCATTATATCTGGCTGCAGCACCGCGCCGCCTGGTTGAAGAATTCCCCGACGACAGACTGACAGATCAAGCCGCATGCATTCCTGCTAATGGTGTGGCAATATGATCACGGAGGTCCTACGGACGTCCGCCACATATCGTTATGCTCACTCTTGACCGTTCAATACACAACAGAATTCGACGACGGCGCTTGACCCGTTCGAGCCACAGCCGTAGCCAGATGGTTATTATCCAGTTTCTTTTGTTGTTGATCGTGGTGGGATACACCAACCCCGGACATGGCTGTCCAGTCGACAACAAACGCATCGAGATTGTCGTAGGCGGTCACTCGCTGACCGCAGAAGTGGCCAGCGATCGCGTCAGTCATCAATGTGGCCTTGCCCATCGCTCCCATTTGCCGCCAGACCACGGCATGCTGTTCGCTTATGCAAGCGACCGGATACTCGGGTTCTGGATGCGTGACACGCTCATTCCGCTCTCGATCGCTTTTCTGGATGCGCAGCGTGAAATCCTCGAAATTCAGGATATGGTTCCAGAACACCCTTACCGACGCCATTTCTCGAAGGTGCCGGCGCGATACGCACTCGAGGTCAACCGGGGCTGGTTTGCGGATAAAGCAATCAAGCCTGGCGACCGCGTCGAATTCGATCTGGGCGCCACCGCCAAAGGCAAGAGTCGAGCGTACATTGCTGACGACTAGCCGGCGTTTCAGGCTATGCATCACTGCCAAGAAGCAGCACGCAGCACCCCAAGCGTCTGTTATGAGATTTTTCACAGGCCGGCTTTCCGTTGTTGTGCTGTCAGTGTCACTGACCATGACGGTAGCGAGCGCCGAATTGACGGAGAAAATGTCCCTCGGGGGCGTGCTTTCTGCCGCGTTACAGCGTCAGGGCAACCGTTAACTACCAAGGTAACTCTGATTTATTCAGAGT
>JARFQK010000411.1 GCA_029287815.1 Gammaproteobacteria bacterium | reverse complement strand
GTCGTCTTCAGCGAGGAAGGTCTTGCGCGGTGTTTCCAACCAGAGTCGCCGGCCTTCTGCTTTTGTGACGTTCGTCGGATAGGCATAGGTGTCACCAGCTGACGCAATGCCCTGAAAGATAGGCCAGATTTTATCGAAGTCCACTTCGGAGGCTTCACGAATTTGCAGCATGTCAGTCCTTCGGAAGCTGATCGTCAATGTCGACATCGATTATCATTCAGCTTCATATGGTAAATGATGTTCTTGGCAGATATTGCCTAGCATGAATAATAATAAAGCGGGATCAAAAACTGGAAAACATCTGATCAGGGATGTTCTGCTCCTTATCTTGACTTCTCGGCCAGCACCGTCTCGATAACGCGCACGACCCTTTCCGTCTTTTTCTGGTCCAGCGCGTCGGGATGCGGTGAAGCGAACCGACCTTTGTCGTTGTCAAAATACAGGCCGGAAGCCTCAGCGAATTCATCCGCAAGCGCTGCTCGAACAAGGACATCCGAACCGACGCGGATATCATTGCCGGCCATGTCGAAGCCCTCTTTTACCATCTTGGTCGCGAGCAGTGATCCAGGATTCACTGCGACAAAGACCAGAGCACGATTCTTGTGCAAATGCGCCATGGTGCGGGACCACATGGTGAGGGCCAGTTTGCTTTGGGCATAGGCGTTCAACTGGTCTGGGATCGTAGTCCTTCCCGCCAGTGCCTCCAGGTTGACTGGTGACTGCGCAGCGGAAGAGAGGTTGACCACGCGCGCCCCTGGTCGAAGCAGTGGCAGCAGTCGCTGGGTCAACAGGTAAGGAGCGAAGGTGTTGACTGCAAACCGAATGTCGAGACCGTCATCCGTGAAGATGTCGGCGGTGCGGAATACGCCGGCATTGTTGATCACGACATCGAGTTGTTCATGGTTCGCGGCGATCTCTTCGCCGAGAGTCTCCACGTCGGCCATGCGCGACAGATCAGTCAGGTAACTTTCGACACGCCCATCACCCGATAGCTCGGAGTGTGCTTTTTCCGCCGCCTTCAGTTTTGTATCGCTCCGCCCGTGGAGCAGGATGTGGTGCCCCTGTGAATACAACACTTTGGCCGCTTCGAGACCGATGCCGTCGGTGGAGCCGGTAATAAGGATGGTTTTTGGCATAATTGACGCTCTGTCACTCGGTGAAGTTTGGTCTGGAGAACTCAGGCAGGATGTCCACGGCCAGACGTTGCATGGTTTCTTCCGTGTCCGCCTGGTTGAAGCGCAGATTCAGCGCCACATGGTTGACGCCGATCGCCTCCAATGATTTCAGATACGTGCGGAGATGGCTCGCACCCAATCGAAAACCCAGGTGAATCGGTTGCGGTGGTGTTTGGGGATCTTTGCTCAGATCGACGTACAGCGACTGCGCCGCTGGTTTTGCCGGGCCGCCAACTGCCTCGACGTGTGCCCGCCAGTCGCCGATTATTCGTGCCTGCGTGGCTAGTTCGCGAGGGTAGGTTATCCAGCCATCCCCGTGCCGTACGATCCAGTGAGGATCCTGCTGGCTGCCGCCTGTGATCAGCAACGGCAGTCTGCCGGTTGTCGGTTTGGGCAGCATGTCCATCCCGCCGTGCGGGCTACCATAGCAATTCTGGAACGCCGGAGCGTCTTCCCACATGCGCTCGATATAGTCAAAGCTGTCGCGAAAACGGTCGCTGCGATCATCGAACTATAGGTTGAGTGCCGGGTATTCATCCGGCCGGTCGCCCGAGGCGACCCCCAGGATGAGGCGCCCACCCGACAGCACGTCCACGCTCGATGCGGCTTTGGCAACATGCGCCGGATGACGCAGCGGCAGAACGATACTGGCGACACCCAATGCAATCCGGTTTGTCTGGCCCGCCAACAGGCCCAGATAGACAAATGGGTCGTACATCTGACCCGCATCCCCGAACGAGGGCACGTTGAACGGCACGTCGCGCAACCAGACGGCGGAAAAGCCCAGTTGTTCAGCCAGTTGAACGCGCTCCAGGTGCCGGGTCATGGTAGGCACCGGACCTTGTGAATAGGTCTCCAGCGGCACCACCAGTCCGAGGCTCAAATGGTTGGGACGGAATACGCTGTTGTAGCCCCGATTGATGGACTGGAAACCCGGTTCGTCGTTGACGGCCTGGCGCACCGCGTTGTTTGCTTGTTTGAGCATTTCAAATTCCTGTTCTGCAAGGGGGGCGCGCGCGGCTACTGCACCGGAACGACTTCGTACTTGCCATCCGTGCGCACGTAGATGATGCTTTCTTCTCCCGCTTTAGACGAGATCTGATGCACCGTCTCTCCCTTCGAGCCGAAATAACTGCCTGGCTTCAGGGTTTTGACGTCGTATCCCAGGTACTGTGGTTGACCCTTGACTACCACAGCGCGGAAGGTCGAGCCGTGGCTATGTATCTTTCCCGTAAATCCCGCCGGCAGTTTGACAAAGGTTCCGATCGACTGACCATCCTCCAGGTTGCCCCAGAGATAGGCGACCTTTGGTCCGTTTGCAGAGGTCGTCACTCCGGGTGGATCGACCCAGACGATGTTCGATGCGTCCACGTTGATCGGCCTTTCGCCACTGTCAAACGCCTCCTCTGGAGGGAGGACGAGGTACGGCCCTCGATCAATCTCGACCAGCGCCACATTGGTGGCACCTTTGGCAGCGGTAATGTGCACTTCGCCTTTCGGCTGCGTCCAGAATGATCCGGCGGGCATCCACATCTCAGCGGCATCAGGATCATCGTTGTGGATACGACCGCTAATGACTACTGCGCGATAGGTGACATTGTGAATGTGAGGCGGCGACGAGAAGCCGTCCGCAAACTTGGCTAGAAAGCCTGTCGGCACAGCACCCTTGCGATCACCCCAAAGGGTACCCGCCTGCGGACTTTTGTCGCCGCGGGCGGGGTTGAGTTGCTCCCATTCGACTTCAGATGTCAGGACAACCTCTTGACTACCACCAGCATAAGCCGAGTTAACAGTGACCAATGTTGTTAACGCTATCGCTGCAAGTTTAGCTTTCATAGCACTACCTCCTCCATCACCGCTTCGAACTCGTCACGTTTGCCGTCTTTGATGTTCGCTTCAACGATACAGCCCATATTCTCAAACATGGTTTTCTCCAGAGTTCAGGATTGCGTTGTGATTTGCCCGGTGCGCATTAACAACACCTTAGATTTCTGCAACCAGCTTACCGATGGCTTGTCCGCTGGTCAGACGGTCGTGTGCCTTGCCGACTTCTTCGAGGCCAAAAGGTGTTTCATCAAGCAAAGGCTTGAGTGCGCCCGCATCCGCAATCTTCGCCAGCTTTGCCAGCTTTGCCAGTATGGCGCCGTGTTCTTCCCGCTTGTGGTCGTGCAGCATCGGGATCAGCATGAAGACAACGTGCAGCGACAAGCCTTTAAAGTGTAGTGGCGTCAAATCCAACTCCAGCATGGATACTGTCGACACCACCTGTCCATTCAATGCAGCGGCTTCGAAGGAATTCGTCATATTGGCTCCGCCAACAGAGTCGAAAATGACATCAAAGCCGGCACCGTCGGTATGTTTTGCCACGTAGCCGGTGACCTTTTCGGCCTTATAGTTGATGGGCGTGGCACCATACTTTTCAATGATTTCCATCTGCTTTTCGCCAGAGACGGTTGCATAGACGTCAGCGCCAAGGTGCTTGGCCAGTTGCACGGCAACATGTCCCACGCCACCCGCACCGCCGTGAACCAGTACTTTCTGTCCAGCTCGAGCGCCGGCTCTTTGCAAGCCTTCAAAGGCGGTAATGCCAACCAGTGGCAGCGCAGCGGCCTCGCGCATCGAAAGGCTTTTAGGTTTGTGGGCAATCAACCTGGCATCAGCCAGCATATATTCCGCTAGCGTACCTTGCAGATTCGCGAGTCCTCCGGCGCAGCCGTAAACCTCGTCGCCCGGGACAAAGTCGGTGACGCCCTTACCGACAGCTTCTATGGTGCCGGCAAAGTCCATACCGAGTACAGCAGGCAGATCAGGCGAAAGAGGTAAATCCTTGCCCATTTGACGGATCATGGTATCGACCGTGTTCACACTGGTTGCGGCCACACGCACTACCACATGTCCAGCTTTTACAGAGGGCTGGGGTAACTCGGTTAAATGGAACTCGGCATTGTCGCCATATTCATCAAGGATCATCGCTTTCAATGTGCTTCTCCAGTTGTTTGTCTTTGAGCTGACGATTAATTAAAGAACTCAAACAGTACTTGTCATTTCACTCCTGGACCCTGGTCAATCACAGGCGTTGGTCAATGAATGTCCTGAACCTGCATGACCAAGTTATTCCAGTTGCGTTGGTTTTCGATGTCATGTTCCAGTCCTTTTCCATCGGCGATGGTGAAACGCTTGATGGCGGGAGTCTTGCTGGTTGCTTGATAGAGCCAGTATGATTCTGCCTTGAGAGCTTCATCAATTGGCTTGTCGATGGATTCATATACCGCTTGCTTGCAGGCGTTGATGGATTCAGCAGGGAATCGGGCGATGCGCTTGGCAAGATTGTCAACGTACTCACCGATTACGTTCGGATCAAGCGCCTTGTTGATCGTGCCGTATGCTTCCGCTTCATCCGCATCGAAGTCACGGGCGCTCAGGATGATCTCCAGTGCGTGGCCAAGACCGGTCTGGCGAGCCATACGGGATGCGCCACCGCCACAGGGCAGTATCCCCATGCCAACTTCCATCTGCATGAATTTGAATTTGCCGCGGGCTGCGAAACGCATATCCAGCGCCAGTGCTAATTCATGTCCGCCGCCGCGCGCAAAACCTTCGAGCTTGGCGATGGTGGCCTGAGGTACTTTGCTGATGCGCTCACAGACGGATTGCAGATCGAGTAGTTCAGCTTCGTCACGGGAGACAGCCTCTGTGGACATGTCTTTCAGAAGCCCGGTGTCATAATGGCAGACCCATACTTCCGGGTTTGCGGATTGAAAGACCACAACCTTTGTTTCACGGTCACGTTCGAGTCGCATGGCTAGACTGTTCAAGTCTGCCAACATTTCCTGACCTTGAACGTTAACCGCACCAAAATCGAAGGTGACGGTTAGAATGCCTTCATTCTGCTCTGTTTTGAATGTCGTAAATCCTTCGTATTTCATTACTTTTCTCCTGGCGGTTAGCAATCCATTCGGTGGAATAAATATAATTGTTCGTAAAATATAAATAAATGAATTAAAATAGATTTCATAATTTGTAAAATGAATATAATCGAATGGACACTGAAAGTGTTCGGCTGTTTGTACTCGCGGCCGAGAAACTCAACATCAGTGCCGCTGGTCGAGAACTGGGGATGGCGCCGGCCGTGGCCAGCGCCAAACTGGCGAAACTGGAAAAAACGTTGGGCGCAGATCTGTTGCGCCGTTCAACGCGGAAAGTGGCCTTGTCACTGGAGGGGGCCGAGTTTCTGCCTTATGCCAGGGAGATCCTCGCCCAGGAGAACGCGGCCCACGCTGCGTTAGGACGCGGTAATGTGACGGCGACGGGTACCTTGAGATTCTCTGCGCCAAGCACGTTCGCCCAGCTCTATATCGCGCCGGTTTTGCCCGAATTTCTCGCGTTGCATCCGGGTATCAGTCTCGATCTGCGGCTCACCGATATGGAATTCGACCTTATTCAGGGGAGCTTCGATCTGGCGCTGCGTAATTCAGCACTCCCGGACAGTAGCCTGAAGGGTCGCAAACTGGCCGACGACATGCGTATCCTTTGTGCTTCACCTAAATATCTGAATCAGCATGGCACGCCCACGCATCCAGATGCACTTGCGACGCACCAATTGATCGCATTCAAGGAACAGTCACCAATCCCGCTGGTTGGGCGTGATGGCAACGCAGGGCAGTTCAATCCGCGCCTGGCCGGGTGCCGGCTCATCATCGATGACGGCTTGAGCCAGAAAATCGCAACCATCGCAGGGGCAGGCATTTCGATGAACGCGCTTTGGAGCGTTCACCGCGAACTTGCCGACGGTTCGCTGGTCCGTGTCCTGCCCGACTACACGGTCGATGACCAGGCGGCCCTGTGGCTCGTCTATCCGAAATCGAATGTTCTTACGGCAAAAGTCAGGATCTTCATCGACTTCTTGATAGCGAGGATCGGTGATGCGCCGGTCTGGGTAAACGCTTGAGCGCGACCGGTTAGCCCGCATGTTGGGCCCCAAAGGGGACACCCGAGAGCACAGTCTGTTTGCGGTGATCGATCACCAGCAGGAAAGAAGGCATACTCCTGCAAGTCAAAGCACGGAAGGTTGCCTGGGGTGCTGTGTGGCAGCGTTCAATCAGCATTTTTTCCAAGCAATTGGCAGGATTTTTTGAACATGGTATTTTGCATGGTATTACCACTTATCCCTACAAATAAGCCATTGATGTTAAAGCGTAATAATGGCTTATTTACAGTCGAGTGGAAATGATAGTGATGAGTGTACCCCGGACAATGGGCATGCCTTTAGTGGGCGCGCCGTAAATACATCCCTGTAGGCTCGACGGCCGCATCCATGCGGCCGACGGTCTGGTAAAGGCAGGCCCCCTTGTCCGGGGTACAGTCTGGTTGATCGTGGTGGGTTGTTGAAGTATTTACGGCGAGTTATGCACGGTCATCCCGGCCATTCAATACACGCTAAGCATATGAATTGTGAAAACAAAGGCTGACATTGAATGGATGCGCTACGCCCTTGACCTGGCCGCGCGTGCCGGCGAGCAGGATGAGGTGCCGGTCGGAGCCGTCATTATCCAGGACGATAAAGTGATTGGTGAAGGCTGGAACCGGGCGATATCCACCAACGATCCCACTGCACACGCTGAAGTCGTCGCCATGCGTGCTGCGGCGCAACAGCTTGGCAATTACCGACTCAGTGGTAGTACACTTTACGTCACCCTCGAACCCTGCCTGATGTGCGCCGGTGCCATGATACACGCACGCATCGGGCGTCTGGTGTTCGGTGCCTACGATTCTAAACGCGGCGCAGTGAATAGTACCATGCACGCCTTTGATACCCGGGGTCTGAATCATCGGCTTGATGTCTACGGCGGGGTGCTGGAACAGGACTGTGCAGATCAGCTGCTGCGCTTCTTCCGTGTACGCCGCAGCTGAGGCACGATGAATGTCAATGAATCCATCTACAGGTTAATGTATGCAGCGACTAATCCTTCTCGTTCTGATTTGTCTATCCGCTTCCGCCTTCTCTCAAACCGAGCGGTTGCCAGGGCATTATCCGCCCGCCGGTGTCGATATGGAGCTGCGGCGCTTGTCCGAGCACGTGTATTTTGTGCAGGGCGAAGCGGGGATTGCGACTGACAATGAAGGCTTTATTTCGAATGCGGGGGTGATTGTCACCGATGCTGGCGTCGTTGTTTTCGATGCGCTGGGCACGCCGTCGCTGGCGGATCTGCTGCTGAGGAAAATCCGCGCGGTCACCGACCAGCCGATTGTTCGGGTCATCAGCAGCCATTACCATGCCGATCATATTTACGGACTGCAGGTTTTCGAAGACCAGGGTGCAGCCGTGTGGGCGCCGGTCGGGGCAGAGAAGTACCTGCGCTCCGAGAATGCCGCGGAACGTCTGGAAGAGCGGCGTTTTTCACTGGAACCCTGGGTGAACGAAACCACCCGTCTGGTTGAGCCCGATCGTTACATTGGCGTACAGGAGAGTTTCGAACTTGGCGGTGTGCGTTTTACCGTCTCGCCGGTTGGCGCTGCGCACTCGGATGGTGATCTGACGCTTTATGTCGAGCCGGACCGAATCCTGTTTTCCGGTGATATTATTTTTGAAGGCCGGGTGCCCTTCATGGGAGATGCTAATTCAGGGCACTGGCT
>JARFQK010000408.1 GCA_029287815.1 Gammaproteobacteria bacterium | reverse complement strand
CGGCCGGGTACACGGAGCTCAGGCCCTGGGGTGTGATCTGGCAGTACCCGGACATTCCGCCCATGCCCGTCATGCCGCTCATGCCTTGCATACCGGACATACCGCCCATGCCTGACATGCCGCTCATGCCGCCCATGCCTTGCATGCCGGACATTCCGGACATGCCGTCCATTGCATTCACGGCGGGTGATACAGCAGAAAGCGAGAATACGACGCTGGCTACGCCGATCATTTTCTTGAGACTACACATTCGAATTTTGTTCATTTTCCAACTCCTCGTTCGATTTGATTACATTTTAATGATTAACTTAGAAAACCGCTCTAACGCGGGCCGCTCCAAAACATCGATCAACCCATTAACAACGGCTTGTTGACGCCTCGAACTCCTCCACACAGTTGCACGCCGTGCTTACGGCGTGGATCCGTCCGGCAGATTCGACACGCGCTGATGACTAAAGCAACCTCTGTGCCAGTCGACGGAAATCTTCGATAACCCACTGAATCTCATAGAATGAATTGTAAATATCAGTGGTCGATCCGTTGTTCAGCGATTACTGATATATGCCAGCTTGGCATTGAGCTTAGACGAGGAGAGAGTATGCTATTGATTTTTAATCAGACAGGTTGTATGCCAAATCTGCATATAGCTGATCGCTTTAACCCGCAGGGGCCGTGAAGCCTTCAGAACCTTTTTGCAGCGTCAAAGATGATAGACTGCTTGCAGTGGCCGCTCCACTCGCGCTTATTCCAATGCGGGATACGCCGAGCGCGGCTGATGAGTGTGTCGTAAATGAAGTTAATGCCCGAAGCCATCAAGCATTGGACAGAGTCGAGTCTCAGCCACAAATTTCTGTTCGGAATTGCGGCCACCCTAATGGTTTCCTCGATGATCTTCCTGCTGTTGTACTTGACCATGCATCGTGCCCAGTTGCAGTCAGAACGCACTCAGGCCGTGGAAGATATAAACCTGTTGCTGCAGACATCCCTGGAAAATGCGATGCTCAAGCGGGATCTGGACGGGTTGCGCGACATCGTGTCGAGACTAGGCCAACAGGACGGCATTCTGGGCGTGATGATAACCAACCCCGGTGGAGAAGTGCGTTTCGCCTCCGACCCGGCAATGCTCGGGCATCGGTATGCCCGCGAAACAGATCCGGCGTGTCGCGCTTGCCACCAGAGACAAAACGGGCCGGAGGATACAACGGTTTTCACAGAGAACAAACACGGCCATGCGATCCTCCGCAGCGTCCTGCCCGTTGAGAACAAGCCGGCCTGTACAGCTTGCCACGGACCGATCGAAAGCCATCCCGTCAATGGCGTGCTGTTTGTCGACTACGATGCCCTCCCGATTCGTCGCCACGCACAGCAAACGACCCTGTTCCTGATGGGGTCCGGCGCAATTGTGGTATTCATTACACTAACCGGTAGCTGGTGGTTTATGCGCCGCTTCGTACTCAAACCGGTGCGACAGCTGCAGCAGGCCAGTCGGGCGATGTCCGAAGGAAACCTGCATGCACGGGTCGGCCTGCAGGGCAGCGATGAGCTGGGGGAACTTGGCGAGGCCTTCAATGCCATGGGTGAACGCGTCGAGCACAGCGTGCAGAAGCTCCGACAGAAAGACGCCTTTCTGCAGGGTGTAGTCGATGCAATCCCGGACGGTATTCGTGTGATCGATGACTCGTTTCGTATCGTGCTTGCCAACCAGGCCTACCGTGAACAACTGAATGTCACTGAAGAGGAGATCGGCGCGCTGTGTTATCAGTCGAGCCACAAACGTGACCAAGCTTGCCCGCCGACTCTGGTAACCTGTCCGTTACATGAGATACTGACACACGGCAAGCCTCTGAAAGTGCTGGACCATTTCGTCAACGCAGACGGGCGGCCGTTTCCGGTCGAAGTGGTTGCAGCACCGATGCGATTGCATGATGGGAGCGACACCCGCACCTTGATCGTTGAATCAGTACGCAACCTGGAAGAACACATCCAGTTCTCGCAGGAACAACGCTTGTCCGAACTGGGACGACTCGCGGCCGGTGTGGCCCACGAGATCCACAACCCGCTCACGTCGATACGTCTGGCGCTGGATTCGATCGTCAAGTTGGGTGAAAGAACCGACAGGGGACTTCAACCGATCTGGGACTACCTTGAGGTCATGGATTCTCAAATCGACGCCTGCATTGGCATCACCGAGCGCATGTTGAAGCTGAGCATGTCACCAGGGCAACGTCAGGTCGTCAGCGTGAATGACGCGGTCACCGAGGTCATATCGCTGGTCGCGTGGGAAGCTGGCACTAGACAAATCTCGATCCATGAGGAGCTCGATTCGGCCAACCCCAGGGTGATCGCGACCGAGAGTGAGATTCGTGCAGTCATCCTCAATCTGGCGCAGAATGCCTTTCACGCAATGCCCAATGGAGGGCGGCTGAAAGTTACCACGCACAAGCGTGAGGGCAAGATCGTGCTGGCTGTCGAGGATACCGGTGTGGGTATACTGCCTGAAGATCGGCAGCATATCTTCGAACCATTCTTCAGCCATCGTGGTGACGGGGTGAAAGGGACCGGTTTAGGCCTGTCCATCCTGATGGCCATCGCCAAGCGTTATGACGGCCGCGTCGATGTGGAAAGCCGGCGCGGCCTAGGCAGCCGTTTCAGTGTCGTGTTTCCCGATGCCGACAGCGATAGTGAGGAATCGTGATGACCAAGAGTATCCTGTTGATCGAAGATGACAAGATTGTGAGCCGGCTGATCGCCGAGCACATCGAACGCATGGGTTGTAACGTACAGGCGGCGCATACCTGGAAACAAGCCGAGGTTTATCTTGAAAAAAACGAACCGGAATTGATATTAATGGACGTGCAGCTCCCGGATGCAAACGGTATGGATTTGCTGCCTGAACTGGCTGCTGAACAAACGGTCATCGTGATCACGGCCTACGGCTCGGTCAAGAACGCGGTGAAAGCAATGCAGGCGGGTATCGAGGATTACCTGACCAAGCCGATCAGTCTCGATGAGCTGGAAATCATCGTGAAGAGAACGCTCGATACAGTGTCGATGCGCGCCGATCATTTGTTCTGCAAACAACGCATGCAGGCTCGTGACAGCGAGCGGTTGATGGTTGGACAGAGTCCAGCGATTCAGGAGGTTCATCATCTGATCGATGCTGTTGCCGAGACCGATATGACCGTGCTGATCCAGGGTGAAAGCGGTGTCGGCAAAGAGCTCGTCGCCAGGACAATTCACGAACGCAGTCAGCGGTCAGCGCATAATTTTGTCGCCGTAGACTGCTGTACCCTACAGGAAACCTTGTTCGAATCCGAGTTGTTCGGACACGAGCGCGGCGCCTTCACTGGTGCCGATCGCCAGAAGAAAGGTTTGATCGAGGGGGCCAGAGGCGGAACACTTTTTCTGGACGAGATCGGTGAGCTTGAACCGACGCTGCAGGCAAAGCTACTGCGGGTGTTGGAAACCGGGTTGTTTCGCCGTGTTGGCGGGACCAAAGATCTGTCCGCGAACGTCCGTATCGTCGCGGCGACGAACTGCGACCTGGAAAAGGCCAGCCGCAGCGGCTCGTTCCGCTCGGATCTGTTTTACCGGTTGAGCGCTTTCACCGTTGCGGTGCCCCCGCTGCGTGATCGGCGCGACGATATCCCCGATATCGTCGGGCATTTCTTGCGCAACCGCAAATTCTCGCGCCGAATCAATACCAAGGTCACGCAAAGTGCGATGCGCTCGCTGATGGCTTACTACTGGCCCGGGAATGTCCGAGAGCTGAAAAACGTGATCGAACGCGCACTGATTCTCTCCCAGCAAACGCGAAAGATCCGACCCGAACATCTGGCCCCAATCCTGAACGATTCGGAGGTACAGGGTTCCCTGACCCTGACATTCGATCACGAACCAAGTCTTGCTGAAATCGAGGAAAAATATTTGCAGATACTGCTGACCAAGTATTCAGGCCATCGTTTAATGATCGCTAAACGACTCGGCGTCAGCGAGAGAAATATCTATCGCATGCTCGACAAACACGGTTTGAAAGCCGATGCGTGTCAAAGCGAAGAATAAGCCGACGCGCAGAACCCTCAGACTACCAGGTGTCGGCGCGTTTGAGCACACGATAGTCGTTCTGTGTCATCAAATCGACGCCGCATTCTAGATTTTCGATCCAGTCGATAAAATTGTCGACCATTTCCCTGCCCTTGAACGGCAACCCATGTTGGGGAACAATCCACTCGATGTCCAAATCCCGCACCATGTTAGCCCAGAA
>JARFQK010000390.1 GCA_029287815.1 Gammaproteobacteria bacterium | reverse complement strand
GCTCGATGTCAGCAGGTTCCGGCAACAGCAACGGAAACTGTTCCGCCAGCGGAGCGAGGTCATCAACAGGGTCGCCGATGATCACGCGCAGCGCCTCTATATTGTTGCGCAAGGTATTCTTGGCGACGATCTCGTTGGCTACGGCATTGTCAAAAGAGGCCTGTGATTCGCGTACGTCGGTGATCGCGATCAGGCCAACATTGAATCGTTCCCGGCTCTGCTCCAACTGACGGCCGATGGCATCTTTCTCGGCCCGGGTGAAGGCGACATTGTCCTGGGCCCCGAGCACATTGAAGTAGGCCCGCGCGGTCCGCAGTATCAGGTCCTGTTTGGCGACTTCATAGTTGGCTGCGGCCTGAGCGACCAGGGCTTTGCTCTGTTCCATCGCATCCCAGAAGGTCTTGTTGAAGATCACCTGGTTCAGTGTGACGTCATAGCCCTTGGTGGTGAAATTTGAATCGACGTCGCCAATCGCGCCGGTCGAGTTTTCGCGTCGGGTATCGTCGCGCTGATAGAAACCGCTCGCGGTCAGGTCAGGCAAAAGGTTCGCGCGGCTTTGCGGGAAGGCTTCCTCGGCGGCCATGTAGTCCGACATCGCCTGCCGCAATGTCGCGTCGTATTTCTCGGCGAGCTCCAGTGCCTGTTTCAAGTCCAGCGCCGCCTGACTGCTTATGCTGACCAACAGTGCCATCAGCCCGAAGGATAGACGCAGATGCAATGACATAGGACTCGCCTCTTGTGGATATTTAGTAGGTTGCCATGTTGGTATCGACATCTCTGGCCCAGCCATCGACCCCGCCGCGCAAATTGATCACTTTAGTGAAGCCGGCTTGCTCCAGGAAGTAGGCTACGCGTCGGCTACGCACACCGTGATGACATATGACTATCGTCTCGCGGTCTTTGTCCAGCTGATCGAGATTGGCAGGGATTGTCGCCATTGGCATTAGCGTGCTGTTGTCGAGTCGGCAAATATCGTATTCCCACGGCTGACGGACATCGAGCAACAGCGGCGGTTTTGGCGCCCTCGCAAGATAGTCCTTGAGTTCAGTAGCTTTAAACTCACGCATAGCAATCGCGACCACACTTAGAACACGAATTCGGCGGGCTTTTCGGCGTGAATCATCGGATCAACACAGGTTTCGAACAGCTCCTCTATGGTCCACTCGTTCTTGCTGATTCGTGTAACCAGTTGCGCTTTCATCACCGGCGCATCGCCGGTGATGACGAACATACGGCCACCTTCTCTCAGCGCTTTCTTGTAAGAATTGGGAATGGAGGGGAACGATCCCATGATGGCGATGCAGTTATAATACTGCTTCTGTTCCCATTTCCTGGCCGCGTCGCCGGTGCTTAGGTTGACATTGTTGATTTCGAAATGGGCCAGATTCTTTTCGGCTAGAGCGGTCATTTCCGGATTGATATCGACACTATCGACATGGCGTGCCAACGTGGCCATGCAGGCGGTCATATAGCCTGTGCCAGTGCCGACTTGCAGAACGGTGTCATCTTCGTTCAACGCCAGACTTTGCAGGATGCGCCCCTCGATCAAGGGGTTCAGCATATGCGAGGTGTGATCCTCGTAGGTTCCCAACGGAATCCTCATGTCGGCGTAGGCGAGCTGCTTGAATCGTTCCGGCACGAACAGCTCGCGGGGAATGTTGCCGATAACGTTCAGCACGCGCGGATCCAGCACGTCCCACGGGCGCACTTGCTGCTCCACCATGTTGAATCGGGCCTGATTGTAATCCATCTCGCTCATCGTAAATCTATGCACCGCATAACTCATCTCTCTGGGTGGCGCATTTTACCCCGAGCAAGGCCTCCGCCGCCAGCCTCCAGATCGGACACTGGACGAAATGTGACAGGCATGCTTGAAAAACACACTGCATTTACCAGCATTCTATAATCTTGTGCCGAAAGCAATACCGTACCAGCGTTCTACGCCGCCTGGTGAGAAATGCGCGCTGCCCCATGCTCTCTGTGGGAATGTGCCCTGCATATGCGGTATCATGTCAATTCTGTCTATATCAATATCCGGGTCTGAGATATGAGCGCAATCCCCGACGAATTCGTCCAACGTGCAGTGGAACTTTCTGCCCAAACGACTCAATCGCTGCACGGCTCGCGAAAAGTCTACGTGCAGGGTTCGCGCCCCGACATCCAGGTGCCGATGCGCGAAATTGATCTCCACGATACTCCAGCCAGCTTCGGCGCCGAGGAAAATCCGCCGGTGCCGGTTTATGATACATCCGGTCCATATACCGATCCGAGCGTCAAGATCGATTTGATGAAAGGCCTTGGCGATGTGCGCAGCGTCTGGCTCGATGAACGTGGTGATACTGTATGGCTGGATGGTCCTTCATCCGAATACGGTCGTCAGCGCCAGTCTGATCCTGCGTTGGCACAACTGCGCTTCGAGCACCTGCGCAAACCACGCCGCGCAAAAGCTGGCAAGAATGTGACCCAGATGCACTACGCCCGACAGGGTATTATTACCCCTGAGATGGAATTCATCGCTATACGCGAAAGTATGAAATTGCAACAGCTCCGCAGCGATCCCGCCTACGAAAAGGTGTTGATGCAGCACCCCGGGCAATCGTTCGGCGCACGTCTGCCGCACGAGATCACCCCTGAATTCGTCCGCGACGAGGTTGCCGCCGGTCGCGCGATCATCCCGGCCAATATCAACCATCCCGAACTCGAACCGATGGTTATCGGTCGCAACTTTCTGGTCAAGATCAATGGCAATCTCGGCAACTCAGCAGTGACCTCGAGCATCGCCGAGGAAGTCGAGAAGATGGTTTGGGGCATCCGCTGGGGGTCGGACACGATCATGGATCTTTCCACTGGCCAGAACATCCATGAGACGCGCGAATGGATACTGCGGAACTCGCCAGTGCCGATCGGCACTGTGCCCATCTACCAGGCTCTGGAAAAGGTCGACGGCGTCGCGGAAGACCTGAACTGGGATGTTTTTAAAGACACTCTTATCGAACAGGCCGAGCAGGGCGTGGATTACTTCACGATCCATGCCGGTGTGCGCCTAAAATACGTCCCGTTGACCGCCCGGCGTGTGACCGGCATCGTCTCGCGCGGTGGCTCGATCATGGCCAAGTGGTGCCTGGCACATCACCAGGAAAGCTTCCTCTATACCCATTTCGAGGAAATCTGCGAGATCATGAAGGCCTACGATGTATCCTTTTCGCTCGGCGATGGCCTCCGTCCCGGCTCGGTCGCCGACGCTAACGACGAGGCTCAGTTCGCCGAGCTGGAAACGCTGGGTGAACTCACGAAGATCGCCTGGGCCCACGATGTCCAGGTTATGATCGAAGGGCCCGGCCATGTCCCAATGCAAATGATCAAGGAGAACATGGACAAGGAGCTCGAGGACTGCTTCGAAGCCCCGTTCTACACGCTTGGCCCATTGACCACCGACATCGCACCGGGCTACGATCACATCACCTCCGGTATCGGTGCTGCGCAGATCGGCTGGTACGGCTGCGCGATGCTGTGCTACGTGACGCCAAAGGAACACCTCGGTCTGCCGAACAAGGAGGACGTGCGTACCGGCATCATTACTTACAAGATCGCGGCGCACGCGGCCGATTTGGCCAAGGGTCATCCCGGTGCCCAGATCCGCGACAACGCGATGTCAAAGGCGCGCTTCGAATTCCGCTGGGAGGATCAGTTCCGACTGGCGCTCGATCCGGAACGCGCGCGCGAGTACCACGATCAGACGCTGCCGAAGGAGGCACACAAGGTTGCACACTTTTGCTCGATGTGCGGGCCCAAGTTTTGTTCGATGAAAATCTCGCAGGATGTCAGGGACTATGCGGCGGAGCACGGTATAGGCGAGATTGAGATTGCGTTCGACGAGGGTATGAAAGAAAAGGCGCAGGAGTTCATCGAGCAAGGTTCGCAGCTTTATTCAAAAGCGTAACGCGTCTAGCCCGCATTTCTCAGCCGGGTCAAGCAGAAGTGTCGGAGGCTAACGGCTGATGCTTGGCTGCATCCACGGGCATCACCCGGTCTTCGGCCTGGTCGAATGCCCGCAAGGCCCATCGCGCGCGTTCCTTCGCTGACATAGGCCTCAAATGCAGCCTGATATCATGCTCAATCTGTTCGATGCGAGGATGTAAGCCGGTACCGTTGGCGACCTGAATGGCCAGGCCCGGGCGGGCGTTCAATTCGATAATCAACGGGCCTCTTTCTCTGTCGAGCACGATATCGGCCCCAAGGTAGCCCAGTTCAGTCATCTCGTAGCAGCTCGCGGCGAGCTCGAGCAGCGCTTCCCAGTGCGGCACAGCGATGTCCTCGAGTCGCGCGCCGGTGTCAGGGTGGTAGTCGATCGGCTGACCGTTCTGCACCGCGCGAAGTGCGCGACCCGTGCGAATCTCCAGGCCGACGCCGATGGCACCCTGGTGCAGATTGGCCTTGCCATCCGAAGCGCGTGTCGACAGACGCGCCATCGCCATCAATGGGAAGCCTTTGTAGACGATGACCCGTATGTCCGGAACGCCCTCATACGTGAAGTTCGCGAATACGTCGGAGGATTGCACCATTGATTCGATCATCGCCACATCGGTCCGGCCACCGAGTGAAAACAGCCCGCTGAGGATGTTATTGACGTGTCGGGAAATATCGTTGAAGGAAATGACTTGGCCACTGGATTTCACGAAGCCCTCGCCCTTGCGACCCACGATGACGAGTATGCCTTTGCCGCCGCTGCCTTTGGCGGGTTTGATCACGAACTGCTCGTGCGATTCAAGAAACTCCGGCAGCTTTTTGAGCTGGCCGGTGAATTTGACCACCCCCAGCAGGGGTGGGACCGCAATCTCGCCTCGACGCGCCAGCTGCTTGGTGATCAGTTTGTCGTCCACCCGCGGGTAAAGTCGGCGCTGATTGTTCTGCCCGATATAGGCCACGTTGCGCCGGTTCATTCCGGCGATGCCAGCTCGTTTCAGCTTGCCCGGTGTGGTTATCCGAAACATGGTCAATATCGCGTCAGCGGCTCGAAACGCCGCAGTTCACTGAGTCGGTAGCCGGTGTACTGCCCGATGGCGAGAATGATTGCCAACACGACCAGCAAAAGTTCCGGAAAGGCGAAAAACAGGTACGCAACATGCCGTTCGGTCATGACCAAGTGTGCCAGGACAGCGGTCAGCAGACTGCCCCCGCCTTGTATCATAACCTCTCTGGCCCCTTCTTCCTCCCACAGTACCGACATTCTCTCGATGGTCCAGGCGATAATGACCATCGGGAAATAGGTGACAGAGAGAGCACCCACCAGTCCCATTTTAAAGCCAATGACACTCAGCGAGACATAAAGGCCGATCACGACGATCAATACGGCCGCCAGGCGCGGTACCAGCAGCAGATTCAGCCGGCTAAGGTAGCCTCGTATCAGCAAACCGAATCCGACGACGACGACGAACAGAAAGATGCCGACGAGAAGCGTCGTTTGCAGAAAAGCGAGTGCAATCAGGATCGGCATGAACGTGCCCGAGGTTCGTATGCCCACCAGATTGCGCAGGACGACGACAACCAGTGCGCCGATCGGGATCAGCAACAGAATCGCGAAAGTGTTCTGAAACTCGACCGGCAGGGAATAGATCGAAAAGTCGACCAGGCCGGCTTGCTCCTCTCTGCCCAGCAAGATCGCAACGTTGCGCCCGGCCCGCTCGTTGGCAATCACGGAGAAACTGAGGCTCGAGTCTTTTCCACCCTCGACTTGCACCAGCCATTGATCACCTCGCTGCCACGGCAGGAAAGTCTCCGAGAGTCCGAGTTCGCCGTTGCGCGGATCTACGGCGATCCAGCGATCGCCGTTGTAGACTTCGATCAGTTCCTGTAATTTCTGGCGCCGACCGACGTCGGTCAGCTCGATGCCACGAAGCAGTCGGACCGGCACCTCCGCCGAGCGCAGCAGCGCCATCAAGAGTTGGTTTTTCTGTGCCCGGCTCTTGGCTCCCTCCAGAACAGCGCGAACGTTGTCATCCGGTTCTTTTGCGTTGAGCCGCTCGATCAGCTGGATGGCGAGCGTCTCGGCGTCGGCGGACTGCGCGTAGGCATCCGACAGCAGCGCATTCGCAGCGGTTGCCTTGGGCTCAGTGAAAATCGGCTTTTCGGCCGGCTCGGGCTCCTTCACCCATTCCTGGCGTGGTTTGCCTTTGCCGCGGTAAACATTGGTCTTATAGAACAGGGTTTGGGTGTCGTGACTCTCGCGCGCGGACCATACCCCTCGTCGCTCATGCTCTTTGCTCGTAATCAGCTCAAAGCCATAGCCCGGTGACGTCGCGACCGACTCAATCACGACCAGACTGTCAGTATCATCCGGCAAATTCAATGATGCTTTCACTGGCTGTCCCGTTGCCTTGAACTCGATCCTGGCCTCGACGGTCCATACGGTCTGTGTTTGGCCTGGAATCAACGGGAAGCCGAGATACAAATGCTTGTAGGCCGCAGAACCGAGACCCAGAAAAAGCAACACGAACATCCA
>JARFQK010000288.1 GCA_029287815.1 Gammaproteobacteria bacterium | reverse complement strand
CGCGCCTGAAGGAGATTGCCACGTCGCTGTCGCTCCTCGCAATGACGGGTAAGGGGAGAGGTATCGTAATGCGAACCCCCTCCGGATTCCGTTTAATTCCATCCGGACCACGCATCACAGCCCAACCAAAAAATCTCTGCGGCCTTTGCGTCTCAGCGTCTTTGCGTTGAAAAAACGACGCCTAGTCGCCGAGCAATTGCACGAGGATGTGGTAATAGATTTCGTGCAGGCGCTCGAGCTCGTCGATCTCGATGTGTTCGTTGACCTTGTGAATGGTCGCGTTGATCGGCCCCAACTCCAGAACCTGAGCGCCGGTGGGCGCGACGAAGCGTCCATCTGAAGTGCCGCCGCTGGTGGATAGCTCGGTATCGAAACGCCGCACTTGCTTGATCGCAGTCCTGGCGGCGTCGATCAGTTTGCCCTCTGCCGTCAGAAAAGGGTTGCCGGATAATGCCCAGTCCAGCGTGTATTCCAGCGCGTGTGAGTGCAGTATTTTTTCGATGCGTTGGCGTATTTCCTGCTGCGTGATCTCGGTGGAGAAACGCAGGTTGAAAAGTAAATTCAACTCACCGGGAATGACATTGTTTGCGCCGGTGCCGGCATTGATGTTCGAGATCTGAAAACTTGTCGGTGGAAAAAAAGCATTGCCGTTGTCCCATTGTTCGTTGACAAGGTCAACCAGGGCCGGTGCAAAACGGTGTATCGGATTATCGGCTTGCTGAGGGTAAGCGACGTGCCCTTGTGTTCCGATGATGGTCAGGTTTCCAGAAAGCGAACCGCGACGGCCATTTTTCACGACATCGCCAACAGTTTTTGTGCTGGTGGGTTCACCAACCAGACACCAGTCGATATGTTCATCGCGCTGTTGCAGCAGATCTACGACTTTGACGGTACCGTCGATCGCGGGTCCTTCTTCATCGCTGGTAATCAGGAAAGCGATCGAACCTTGATGCTGGGGATGCGCGTCTATGAATCGCTCGCACGCGCGGATCATTGCGGCGATGCTGCTCTTCATATCGACAGCGCCGCGTCCGTACAGGCATCCGTTGTTCAAGGTCGGTGTGAACGGGTCGGACTGCCATTGATCAACCGCTCCTGGCGGCACCACGTCGGTATGGCCGGCAAAAACGAACAGGGGTCGCTGATCACCGCGGCGCGCCCATAAATTGTCGACCTCGCCGAAGCGGTGATGTTCGATGTTGAATCCGAGCGCTTGCAGACGCTCGGCAATGATTTTCTGGCAACCGCTGTCATCCGGCGTAACAGAGGAGCGAGCGATTAACTGCTGTGCGAGTTCGAGTGTGGCGGACATCTACAGATCTTCCCGCAAGACCTGTTCGAGTTGCGCCTGCATGTCCTCAGTCAATGGGCTGTAGCGATTGTGTTGAGTGATATCGAAATAGTCGATCGCGGTTTCGCCGGCGGTCGAAATCTTCGCGGTGTGAATGCTGACATTACACCGGATAAGGGCTCTGGCGATCACGAAAAGCAGGCCGGGTCTGTCCGCAGTCTCGATGTGCATACGGGTACCGTTGTCTTCGACACGCGCGAAGCTGATTTTTGTCTCCACCTGGAAATGTTTCTGCGCGCGCGGTATTGCCATCGTCGCGAAATCATTGAGTTCATGCTCAGCAAGTTTATTCCTGATCTGTGGTACCACTTCCTTAGCATAGTCCTCGATATGCTCGAGCATCACGTCTGAGAAGATGATCTTGTATGTTTCCAGCAGGCATCCGCGCATACCACGCATGATGAAAGCATCAGCTACGCTGAGGTTGAGCTGACCCAGCACACTGACGATGCGGGCGAACATGTGCGATACTTGCTTGCTGAAGACGAAGAGCTCCATGCTTCCGGTGCGGGCGTCGGTTCTGGCTTTGACCACCGCCTCGTCTTTGTTGCCATGCACGATGATCTCTTTGGTATGCCAGACAATTTCAGCAGGGGTGTGTCTGAGGAAATACTCATCGGTGAAATTGTCCCAAATCGTACCGATTTCCAGGATGCCAAATCCCTCTCTGGAGAGATGCCGGAAGGCGTAAGTTCGGTTGTGCTCGATTTCTTCCTCTCTGCTGGCCTGAGAACCGATGCCTTGTTTCAGCATCTGCGCCGCCTTGCTGTACAAGTCGACCAGCAACTTGTCCTTCCAGCTGTTCCAGTGCTTGGGATTGGTGCCGCGGATATCACAGAGCGTCAGCAGGTAGAGATAATCCAGTTTCTTGAGACTGCTCACGGTTTCGGTAAATTCAGCGATGACTTCCGGATCGCTGATGTCCTTGCGCTGTGCTGTGATCGACATGAAAAGGTGATGGCGCACCAGCCAGCTGACCAGCTCTGAATCCTTGTTGCTCAAGCCATGGCTCAGACAAAACTCCAGCGCATCCTTGGCGCCGAGTTCAGAATGGTCGCCATTCCGGCCTTTGGCGGTGTCGTGGAACAAACCGGCCAGATAGAGCAGTTCCGGTTTTTTAAGATGATGAGTGATGCCGCTGGCCAGCGGAAATTCGTGGCAGAACTCGGGCACGGACAAACGGCGCAAGTTGCGCAGCACGAACAGCGTATGCTGATCAACCGTGTACGCATGAAACAGATCGTATTGCATGCGACCGACGATGCGCCCGAAGGCGGGGATATAGGCGGCCAGGATACCGTATCGGTTCATGCGTCTGAATTCATGGGTCACGCCACGGCCTTGGCGCAGTATATTGATGAACAGACGTTTGGCTTCTTCCGACTGGCGAAACTCATCATCGATCAGGTGTCTGTTCTTCCGGATCAAACGTATCGTTTCTGCGCGCACACCCTGAATTTCCGGGTGCTGCTCATTGATCAGAAACAGCTCGAGCAGCGTCGTCGGCTTGTTTCGAAATACGTTCTCGTGAGTGACCTCGATGTAGCCATGTTTGGTTTGAAACGACTCATTGATGATGACTGTTTCAACGGGTTTGTCCTTGTACAGTATGGCCTCACGAAACAACTGCAACAGCATTTCGTTCAGGCGTTCGAGCTCCATTACGGTTCGATAATATTGCTGCATGAACTGCTCGATGGCCTGGTTACTCTGCCCGTCACTGCTGTCCTGGAAACCGAATTCGAGAGCGAGCTGATGTTGATAGTCGAATAACACGCGATCCTCGCGCCGTCCGGTCAGATAGTGCAGGCTACAGCGTATCCGCCACAGCAGTTGCTGGCCCTCGAGCAGGGTTTTCAGCTCATCCTCTGTCAGAAACTGTTGCTCGACCAGGTCAAACAGGCTGGCTGTGCCAAAATGACGTTTCGCGACCCAGCTAATCATTTGAATGTCTCGCAGTCCGCCTTGACCTTCTTTGATATTCGGCTCGAGGTTGTACGCGGTGTCGTTGAATTTGCCGTTTCGTTGGATCTGTTCGCGTAACTTGGCCTGGAAGAATGTCTGAGCGTCCCACATTTTGGCGGGACCGGTCAGTTCCTGCATCTTCAGAAACAAGCTTTGTTCGCCGCCAAGCAGGCGAGCTTCCAGGAGGTTGGTCGCTATGGTGATGTCGTTGGCAGCCTCGTCGGCGCACTCCTGCAGGGTGCGCACGCTGTGCCCGATCTCCAGGCCGGCGTCCCACAACAGCATGATGAACTTTTCAATCGCCTGCTGTGTGAGCTCGTCTTCTTCGTTATCCAGCAGCAGCATCAGATCGATGTCTGAGGCCGGGTGGAGCTCTCCACGTCCATAGCCGCCAACGGCAATCAGCGCAAGCGCTTGATCGGTATCCGTAAAATAGTGCTGATAGAGTGCGATCAGCAGGCGATCGATCAACGCTGCGCGCCCGAGTACGATTTCCTCGACGGGGGTGCCGCTGCGATAGAGTTGTTTGAGCCCGGTGTTGATCGCGGCTATCTCGGCTTTGAGTACCGCCAGCAGGTCACCCGCACCAGTCTGAATGCAGTCCAGCAACTTCTGTTCGTTGAACAGGCTGTAGACCTCGTCGTTGGGTTTCGCGTTGATTGCGTGCATATCAAATCTCGTCACCCGGGCATCGGGTGAGTATTTCATGGCCCTGTTCGGTTACCAGAATGGTGTGCTCCCATTGGGCGGATGGGCTGTGGTCCTTGGTTACGACCGTCCAGTTATCGTTTAGCACTTTGACGTGGCGTTTGCCAGCATTGATCATCGGTTCGATCGTAAAAGTCATACCGGCTTCGAGCCGAAGCGGGTTGGACGGGTTGCGATAGTGCAGTACTTGAGGTTCCTCGTGAAAACCGCGACCAATACCGTGACCGCAATATTCGCGGACAACCGAGCAATGCTGCGACTCGGCGTGCTGCTGTATCGCTTCACCGATATCACTGAGCATCGCGCCGGGCCCAACTTGTTCGATTCCAAGCACCATGCACTCGTGCGCGATTCTGCTGACGCGGGCTGCTCGGATGTTGGGTTCACCGATCATGAACATTTTACTGGTATCGCCGTGAAAGCCATCCTTGATCACGGTGATATCAATGTTAAGAATGTCGCCATTTTTCAGAACCCGATCGCCGGGGATGCCATGGCAGACTTGATGATTCACCGACGTGCAGATCGATTTTGGAAAGCCATGGTAGTTCAGCGGCGCCGGAATTGCTTTCTGGGTATTCACGATATAATCATGACAGATTCGGTCCAGTTCCCCGGTGGTAATGCCCGCCTCGACAAAGGGACGGATCATTTGCAGCACCTCGCCGGCCAGACGTCCGGCAGTACGCATTTTTTCAATCTCATCTGCAGTTTTGATGTGGATTGACACAGTAAGTATTCCTTTTTGAAACAAATATTAAGACAATAAATCTCGAAGCATTATAAGCCAGATTCAGATTGTTTCCTGGCGTCCAATATGGTATAAAGCTGCCGCGTTTAACGCGTTTCGACCGACAGGTGCCATTTTTGGTTCTATCCAAGGGCCAAAACGGCAACTATATCGGATTTTAATTCGCACATACACCGACACATGCAATCGGGTGCCGCCAGTAAGACGGTTGTTGCATGGGGTGTGTGGAGGCTTAACCCTACTAAGGAGATCAATAATGGCTAACGTTTCGATGCGTCTGATGCTTGAGGCAGGCGTGCACTTCGGTCACCAGACCCGCTTTTGGAACCCAAAAATGGCTGATTACATTTTTGGCGCCCGCAACAAGATCCATATCATTAATTTAGAGAAAACTCTGCCGCTCTACAGCGATGCGCTCAATGCTGTCGGCAAAATTGCCGCCAACCGCGGCTCGATTTTATTCGTTGGCACGAAGCGCGCTGCGCGTAATACCGTTCAAGAAGAGGCCGGGCGTTGTGGCATGCCTTATGTGAACCACCGCTGGCTGGGTGGCATGCTGACCAACTACAAAACCATTCGCCAGTCCATTCAGCGGCTGACCGATCTCGAGGAAATGTCGACTACCGGTGGTTTTGCTCGACTCACGAAGAGGGAGGCGCTGGGGCTTCGACGAGAAATGGATAAACTGGAAAAACTGCTCGGTGGCATCAAGAACATGAAAGG
>JARFQK010000287.1 GCA_029287815.1 Gammaproteobacteria bacterium | reverse complement strand
TGCCGGTTCCGCTGACGCTCGATTTCGCGATCGCGACGGGCACGCAAGGCACACATCCGGCTTTGCTGGCCGCGCAGGCTCAACGAGGCGTAGCCGAGGCCGAGCTGGAATACGCACAGAGCAGTTACGCGCTGGAATCGTCGCTGAGCCTGACAGCGGGCTGGGTGCAACCGAACGAATTAGCGCTGGATCAAACGCACGATGATCACATCGCTCAGCTCAACCTGCGCAAGGTGTTGTACGATTTCGGTGTAACCGGTGGCAGGGTCAATGCAGCAGAAAATCTGATCAGTGCAAGTCAGTTTGAATACCAATACGCCCAAAAGATTCAAGTTATCAACATCGCTCGCCACTTCTTTGAAGTGTTGCTCACTGACCTCAAATATGCGTGGGACAATGAGAACATGGCGATGCACTATGTGGAATTTGACAAGATCAGGGAAAGACACCGCTTGCAGCAGGTTTCGGATATCGAATTATTGCGCAGTGAAAATCTTTACTTGAGCGCACGAACTCAGCGCAATGCAAGCGAGACCATGCAGCGCACCAGCAGGGCGTTGCTCGCTATAGCGATCAATCGCCCTGGTGATCTTGCTGCCGATCTCGAGCGGCCGTCACTGAACTCAATTACGCGGTCGTTGCCGGAGCTCGATGAGCTGATCGCGGCGGCGGTTGGTAAGAATCTCGAGATGCGGGCCAGACGGAATCGTGAAACAGCCGCGCATCAGCAGCTGGAAGCCGCACGCAAACGTATTCGGCCGACGCTGGACGCCACCTTCCAGTTCTCCGAATACAGTCGCTTGACGCCCAACCGCGATGATGCGCGCGCACGTCTCAATCTGGTCATACCGTTGAACGAACACGGGCTTCAGCGCAGAGAGGTGGCGGAAACCAGGGCCGAGTGGTTACAGGCCAGTGCCGCAGTCCAGCAGCTGGAAGTAACCCTGCGAAGCAAGGTCGCTGAGCTCTGGCAGCAACTGAACAGACTGCAGATTAAGCAGCAGGAGCTGGATGTGGCCGAGCAGCGTTCCGAACTTGAACTTGACAGGGCGCGTGGCGAGTACGAGCTCGAGATGATTACCGACCTGGGCGACGCGATGGTCGATACTTCCAGGGTCAAGTATGAGCGTGCGAAAAACGACTTTGAGCAGGCGCTGGCCTGGATGAACCTGTATCTACTGATTGGCGAGAATCCGGAAAAAATTTTGAAGCACGACGGTGCATGAGTGATGAAACGACTTCCAATGATACCAACGCAGGTCGCGATGCTTCTGTTTCTGACGGTCGCCAGCGCGAAGCTGCAGGCCAACGAGTTCGACGCGGTATTGATTTGGCCGGAAACCTATGTCGTGAACTTCCCGATGGATGGCAGCATTGCACGTGTCTACGTGCGGCCGGGGCAAAAGGTCGATAAGGGGACTCGACTGATCGAGTTAGACCCGGAGCCCTACGAAATCCGTGTCAGACAACGCCGGGCCGAGCTGAGCGCGGCCGAACCGGTGCTTGCTGACGCGAAACGGCTGTACGAACAGGCACAATCGCTTTACGAGCAAACGTTGTTGTCTGACGATGAATTGCAGCGTGCCAGGCATGCATACGAGAGAGCCGGCGCCGAGTTGGCGGCCTCGCGCGCGCGTCTGGATTACGCGCAATGGCGGCTGAAAAAGGCTATCGTGCGTGCGCCTTGGGATGGCTGGATTGTGCAGCGCCAGGCCGAGCCAGGGCAGATGCTGGTCGCCGAGCAGCGCTCGAAGCCACTTCTGGTGTTGGCCAAATCCGAAGTCATGGCTGCGCGCGCGGAAGTGCCGCTCTCTGACGTCGCTGCGATCGATATTGGCCAATCGGTAACGGTCAAGGCTGCAGATCAGACATGGACAGCGCGCATCACGGCCTTGACCTTGCTGTCTGATCCGGCAGGAAAGCCCGCGCGTTATCGTCTAGATGCCGCGTTCAGGATCACGCCCACCGATGTCCTCGCGCCGGGTCAGGCTGCGACGATCCGATTACGATGATTTGTAAACGCTATTTCGTCTCAGGACGCGTGCAGGGCGTGTTCTACAGAGCCAACACACAACGCGAAGCCAAGTCGCTCGGGTTGACCGGCTGGGTACGCAACCGCTCCGACGGCCGGGTCGAGGTGTTCGCCTGCGGGGACGAGCCGGCATTGGCCGATTTTGAAAAATGGCTGGAAACAGGCCCTGAATACGCAAAAGTGACTAATATTAGGATAGTCACGGAAAAACCGTCAGCCACACCGAGCGCTTTCGCTGTGCTGCCGACCCTGTGATGCTTCGACAACACGCGGCGAGACACCGGTATGAATGCGGTCATCGACAAGAAAACTCAGCGCAAGCTGGATCTGCACGAAATCCTGAGCTGGATGGAACAGGATGGTCTGGTTGAGGCTGACAATGCGCATATGTTGCGCACCATAGCCACCGGCTCGTTATACGAAAACAAACATCCGCTGCAGGTCATCGCTGAGCGCAACTGGAAGCATCCGCGGCACGCCCGCCTGCTTTCGCTGGAGGTTCTGACCGAATGGTTTGCCGGTCGCCTGGATCTTCCTTATCATCGCATCGATCCGTTGAATATCGAAGTTTCCGCGGTCACCGAGGTGATGTCATACGCCTATGCGGCACGCTTTAATGTGCTGCCGATCGAGGTGACCGAGACCTGTATCACGGTGGCAACCGCGCAGCCTTATGATCACGAATGGATCGACGAGCTCAGTCGGATTCACCGAAAGGACTTCGAAATCGTGATCTCGAATCCTGAGGACATCAGTCGATACCTGCTCGAGTTCTACACGGTGTCACGCTCGGTGGTCGGAGCGCAGACTTCCGGTCAACCCAGCGTGGGCAATATTCAGAACCTCGAGCAACTGATGGAGCTCGGCCGTACCGGTAAACTCGATGCGAACGACCAGCACGTGGTGAACATCGTTGACTGGTTGCTGCAATATGCCTTCGATCAGCGTGCCAGTGATATCCACCTCGAGCCGCGTCGCGAAACAAGCAATGTCCGTTTTCGTATCGATGGTGTGATGCACGATGTTTATCAGATTCCGACCAATGTGATGGCGGCCGTTTCAAGCCGTATCAAAATTCTCGGGCGTATGGATGTTGCGGAAAAGCGCAAGCCGCAGGATGGTCGTTTGAAAACGCGAACGCCGGAAGGGCGGGAGGTCGAGCTGCGTCTCTCGACGATGCCAACCGCCTTCGGCGAAAAACTTGTGATGCGCATTTTCGACCCGGATGTGCTGGTCAGAAATTTTCGTGAGCTGGGCTTTAGTGAGCGTGATGACCACCTCTGGAATACGATGATCAGTCAGCCGAACGGGATCATCCTGGTTACCGGGCCTACCGGTTCGGGGAAGACCACGACGCTCTATTCGACACTGAAACAGCTGGCCAGACCCGAGGTCAACGTCTGCACGGTTGAGGACCCGATCGAGCTGGTCGAACCCAGTTTTAATCAGATGCAGGTGCAAAGAAATATCGACCTCGACTTTTCGACCGGTGTGCGGACCTTGATGCGCCAGGACCCGGACATCATCATGATCGGCGAGATCAGGGATAGAGAAACCGCCGAGATGGCGATCCAGGCAGCGCTGACGGGTCACCTGGTGCTGTCGACTCTGCATACCAACGATGCGGCTTCGGCGATCACCCGCATGCTGGACATCGGAGTGCCACCTTACCTTCTGCAATCCTCGATCCTGGGCGTGATGGCACAGCGTCTGGTCAGAACACTGTGCCCGCATTGCAGGCAGGCTGCTGAAATCAGTGATGATGACTGGCATGCGCTGGTAAAACCCTGGCGCTCGAGGAAACCGGAGAAAATCATGCAACCCCTTGGTTGTCTCGAATGTCGTGATACCGGCTACCTCGGCCGCGTCGGAATTTATGAGATGTTTACGTTTACCGGCAAAGTCAGAAAAATGGTGAACGCGTCCTGCGATATCTCTGAACTGCGCCAGCAAACGCTGAAAGACGGCTTGATTCCGCTGCGGCTCAGCGGCGCCAGCAAGGTCGCCAGCGGTCTGACAACGATAGAAGAGGTGCTTCGGGTTGCGCCACCACCATTGTCACAATAGCTCTCATTCTCAAGATCACCACGATTGAGTATAATAGCGCGACAAGAATACGCAAATGCTCTTGCCCGCCGGGCAATCCATGCAAGTTTGAGCTGTTTCGAACCGCAAGCGCTGTGGCAAACCTGCCATCGAGCTGCGGGGTATATTATTGCGAAGTCTCAGTGGGAAGAATAATGACGTCCAGTGCGATAAAGGTTTATTCAACACGTATGTGTGGGTTTTGCAGGGCTGCAGAGCGCTTGTTGAACAGCAAAGGCGTGAGCTACGAAGTCATCAAAGTTGATGAAGATCCGGCCTTGTACGAACATATGAAGAAAATTACCGGCCGCCATACGGTGCCGCAGATCTTTATCGGCGATCACCATGTGGGTGGGTTTGATGACCTCGCAGCAATTAATCAGAGCGGTGAGCTAGACAGGCTACTCGCCAAGATCTAGCCCAACGATTCCGTTCGACGCCGACCTGACACCGGGTTGGCGTGTTTCCGTAAGTGGGGACCAATTGGATTATTTACCGATTTTTTACAAAATCGAACAGCGTACGTGTCTGATCGTCGGTGGTGGCACTGTCGCGGCACGAAAGGCTGCCTTGTTGTTGAAAGCAGGTGCGCAGGTTGTCGTGGTATCCCCGCAGCTGTCCGAAGAGCTGGAAATACAGAAGTCTGCCGGTACGATAGAGCACCGTTCACGTGAGTACCAGTCCGACGATTTCGATCGCTGTGTCCTGGTGATTGCAGCCACCGACAACGCCGACGTCAACGCGGCGATCGCTGCGACTGCCGCTTCGAGACGCGTGCCGGTAAACGTCGTCGATAATCCCGCGCTGTGCAGTTTCATCATGCCATCGATCATTGACCGCTCCCCAGTGCAGATTGCGATATCCACCGGTGGATCATCGCCGGTTCTCGCTAGGATGATACGAACCAAACTAGAGGGCCTGATTCCGGCGGCCTACGGCAACTTGGGCGCTCTGGTCGAGCGTTTTCGTGGCCGGGTCAAGCAGACTTTTCCGAATGTGGTGCAACGTCGCAAATTCTGGGAGACGATTCTTGAGGGTACGGTTGCGGAACTGGTGTTTGCTGGACACGACCGTGAAGCGCACCAAATGTTGGAAACAGCGCTCGCGCAGGGTTCTGCCTCGCCACAGATCGTTGGTGAGGTTTTTCTCGTCGGTGCGGGCCCCGGCGATCCTGATCTGTTGACTTTCAGGGCGCTGCGGCTGATGCAGAAAGCCGATGTTGTGGTTTATGACAGGCTGGTATCGCCGGCGATCATGGACCTTGTCAGGCGCGATGCCGAGATCATCTATGTGGGCAAGGAGCGTTCCAAACACACGATGAAGCAGGAAAACATCAACCAGCTTTTGGTGCGACTCGCTAAAGAAGGCAAGCGCGTGTTGCGGCTGAAGGGGGGCGATCCGTTTATCTTCGGCCGCGGTGGCGAGGAGATCGAGACGCTGGCAGAGGAGCGTGTGCCTTTTCAGATCATTCCGGGTATTACGGCTGCCAGTGGCTGCTCCAGTTATGCAGGAATACCCCTGACACACCGTGATTACGCCCAATCGTGCGTGTTCGTGACCGGTCACTTGAAAGACGGGTCGGTGGACCTGAACTGGAAAGCTCTGGCGCATGCGAACCAGACCGTCGTTTTTTACATGGGGTTATACGGGGCGCCAACGCTGTGCAAAGAGCTGGTCGCTCATGGCTTGCCAGCGACGACGCCTGTGGCTCTGGTCGAGCAAGGTACAACACCCCAACAGCGCGTCTTTACCGCAACGCTCGATACGCTGCTGGACGTGATCGCGAACGAAGATATTAAACCGCCGACCCTGATCATCGTCGGTGAAGTGGTCACTCTGCATCAAAAATTGAAGTGGGTCGAAGAGCATCATAAGGATCATGCTGAAGGCATCTTTGCTTACTCTGACTGACGATGTGGATTAGAAAAACCAGAACACCGAAAAATGCGTATAAACCACCTTATCTGAAACTAACAATACTCGGCAAGTGCTACCTATCCATCATGAAAAATCTTGAAACCAAAACAAGACTCACCTGCTTATTGGCACTCTCTGTGCTTTTGTTGTCACCAATAACCCCAGCCTGGTCGGAAACCCTGTATGTCAGTGATGAGTTATCCATACCGATGCGCACCGGGCCATCGACCAAGCATCGCATCGTTTATTTCCCAAAAAGTGGTCAGCGTCTGACGGTCAAGGAAAAGAGCGACGACGGCAGTTATCTGCTGGTCAGCAGTCCCGGCGGCAAGGAAGGCTGGGTCGAAGAGCAATACACGATGCGCCAGCCAAGCGCGCGCGCTCGCATCGTCACGGTGAACAAAATGCTCGAGAAGGCCAGGTCGGACGTGACCGAGTTGAAACAACAGGTGGACGAGCTGGGAAACCAGAACAAAGAGTTGACGGATAAACTCAAGCAGTCGCTGCGCGAGATAAAATCCATGGAAATCAGCATGGAAAAGCTAAAAAAGATTTCTGCCAACCCGGTCGCGCTGGCAAATGAGAACAGGTCCCTGCAAACACAGCTGAGCAAACTCACGGCTTCGAACCAAATGCTGACCGAGGAGAACGATCAACTGGCCGACGAGAGCACCAAGGACTGGTTCATGCTGGGTGCCGCAGTATCGCTCGGCAGCTTGTTGTTCGGATTACTGATCACTCGCATCAACTGGCGGCGCAAACGACACAGCTGGGGTGATTTCTAGCCCGGTGCGACGTGGTCCGCTGTGCGATTTGATCGTGCGCACAGCCGACCGAGCATGGCAAGAATCTATCTAGCCCGCATTTCTCACCAGGATCACGGGAGCAGGCGCAGGAGTTAGCCCGCCTGTCTCACCAGATGGACGAGCCCTCGCTTGATCTTTGGATCCACAAAGCATTTTACTCAGTCGGCAATACACTCGGTTATTCCACTCCTTCGCAAAATCCTTTGTGGATCCAAATCTCGGTGCGATCATCTCGTCCGCTGGTAAGACAGGCGGGCTGGTGTTCGTAAGCGCCGCTCTGGAGGGAAAAGCGTAGCCATAGCTACGGTTTGAGTGAAGAGCAAGCTTACGGACACGAAGACCAGCCTGAACCGTGATAGGCATGCTTGAAAAACACAGTGTATCTGCAATCATCCGAGCTTTCTCAATCGGGCCAATGCTTTATCAGTGTGCGACGCCGCCTGGTGAGAAATGCGGGCTACCAATGCCGCTTGTGCAGCTGCCTTAGCAGCGCGCAATTCACGTAAGTGTGGTTATCGGGGGTGCCTCGTAACGCGGTGAACGGTCGATCCGGCTCGCCCAGGGTGTCGAGCACCAGCAGCGCCCGGTTGAAGTCGTGATCGCGCGTGTAATCATTCACTGTGATGATCGTGGCTATGCCGGCACCCATCGAAGACAGGATGCCGTTGTGTGAGTCCTCAAAGGCGAGACATTCCTCAGGTGCCAGCTGCATTTCATTCAGGGCATAATCGTATATATCGCTCGCCGGTTTTTTTGCGGGCACGATATCACCGGCAGCGATGACATCGAACCATTCCAATGATGACCGGCCCAGTGTGTTGTCGAGCAGCGCGGCTACATTGTCCGGTGTGGTCGTGGTGGCAATAGCCAGTCGGAGCTTTTCGCTGCGGGCTTCTTTCAGCAAGCGTGCGATCCCAGGACGCAGCGGTATCGCGCCAGAGGCGAGCAGCGTGGTGTAATGGCGCGTCTTCGCGGCATGCAGTTCGGAAATCAGCTGATCGAAATCATCTGGCACATTGACGTTGTGCAAGTACGCGCTGGCGTAGTGTTTCATGCGCTCCTTGCCACCAGTGACCGCGAGCAGCTTGCCGTACAGATCGACATCCCAGTGCCAGCCAATACCGAATTCCTCGAACGCAGCATTGAAGGCGATGCGATGCCCATCGCGTTCAGTGTCTGCAAGGGTGCCGTCGACATCGAATAGCAGGGCTTTCAGTTCGGTGCTCATCGCGACGCATGTTACCAAATAAGTTAATCTTGAATCTCTGATTTTCTCGATTGCGGATCGGAGCATTGAATATGATCACACCAAAGGTGGGCTGGATCGGCACTGGCACGATGGGACAGCCGATGTGCGGACATCTGCTGGCTGCTGGCTATCAGGTCTTTGTCAACAGTCGTACCCGGAGTAAAGCGGACGCGTTGATCAGTCGGGGCGCCTCCTGGTGCGACACACCGAATCGGGTGACAGCCTGCTCTGATATCGTTTTCACGATGGTTGGCACCCCGGAAGAAGTGCGTGAGGTCTATTTCGGCGATCAGGGCATTTTTGGCAGCCTGCAGGCCGGTTCGATCCTTGTTGATATGGGCACGACGCCACCCAGTCTGACAGCGCAAATCTGTGAACGCGCCCTGGCCGCACAGGCTTGTGCGATCGACGCGCCGGTCTCTGGGGGTGATGTCGGTGCCCGTAACGCCAAGCTGTCGATCATGGTCGGCGGTGATCGGCGTTGCGTCGAGATCGTCAGGCCGCTATTCGATTGCCTCGCAAAGACGGTAGCCTGGATGGGAGAGGCCGGCAGTGGCCAGCACACCAAGATGGCAAACCAGCTCGTCGTCGCCGGGACGATGATCGGTGTCTGCGAGGCGCTGGTCTATGCAGCCCGGGCAGACGTCGATCTGGAAAAGCTGGTTGCGGTGATTTCACAAGGCGCAGCCGGCTGCTGGACGCTGGACAACCTGGCCCCGCGCATCATCAGCGGTGACGATGCCCCCGGCTTCATGGTTGATCATTTCGTCAAGGACCTCGGGATAGCGTTGCAGGAGGCGGAAAATCTTGGACTGGTGCTGCCCGGTCTGGAACTTGCGAGCAAGCTTTACCGGGACCTGCAGGCCATGGGACACGGCCACAGCGGCACCCAGGCGCTGGTGCATGCAATCCGCCAGCTGTCAGAGGATTAACCCGAACGTAAAGGGGTTGATTTAACGCAGAGGGCGCAGAGACGCAGAGACCGCAGAGGAAACCGATTGTGTGTTGGCTGCTATTCGGACCGCTCGGCGTTAGTACATAGCGGCGCGCATTGCCTCGTACCCGAAAATACTGGGGCGGTGTTCGTCATCAATGCAGTATTGACGTTAGCTCCAGCGTATCCCGCTGAAGAAGCGGTTACCCCACAGCAATCTCCGCGACCTCTGCGTCTCCGCGCACTCTGCGTTCTATAGGCTCTTGCCGAAGCAAGACGATCATGTGAATGAAAGGTGCACGTCCGTGTGCTGGAAGAGACTATTCTTCGATTTCAATTTCATCCGCGATGCCATCGGTGACGCCATCGCTCGACTCGTCGACGATTTTCACCATCGTACTGCCAGCTGTGAGTGCGGCACAGAATGCGACCGCATCAGCGTACTTGACTTCGTTTTGGTCCTCAAAACTGGTTGAGTCATCATAAGGGAAGGCAACACCCAGAACAGTGACTGTGCCGGAGGCGGTATCACCGCTGCAGCCCGAAGCCACGCCTTGCACGATGATCTTGTCCGCTTCATCCAGTTCGACACTGTTCGCAACGATGATGCCGGTACCGTCGTCGTAACCTTCGATCGTCAGATAATCAACCGGTGCCAGTGCCAGGGCGGCGAGCAATTCAGCAGGATTTTCTATGGTTTCGTTGATCTCGTCTTCGATCTCGGTGGAGGTGTCGACGTTGACTGTAACAAACTGGCCGGGCACGGGCTGGAGCACGAAGCTGTTTGTCGAGGCTTCGACGCTTGCCACCAGCGCAGCGACGATGATGTCGCCACCTTCCAGCTCGACCGATGTCGCGACCAGGGTGCCATTGATGAATTTGCCTTCGACTTCGACCAGAAGGTCGTTCTCCAGCAGCATGGTCAACGGCTCCTTCGTGGCGCTGGATGCATCGACCGGATAACCGTTTACCCTGAAGCTGCTGTCATCGACATAAGCGGTAATGATGCCTTCGAGTTCGACTTCATCTTCCTCGTTGAAATCGCCGCTTTCGGCCTCGATGATCGAGGCGGTGAGCTCGGTGCAACTGGCATCGGTGCAACGGCCCTTGACTTCGACAAACAGGCCATTGGCAAGCTGATTGTCCGGCACATCCTCCAGTACCGCCGCTGATGCGTCGATCGTCAGACCGCTGATGTTGCTCAGGCTGAACCTATCGTTACTCAGGTCGGTAACGGTCCCTTTGATCTCGATGACGTCGTTGCCCGGATTAAAGGCTTGCGACTCGAGTTCGACTCGTGTGGCGCGCAGCACGCCGGCCGAGTCATAGTATCCGCTGATCTCGACATGATTGTTGTCGGCGATCGTGCTGAAGTCGAACGGTTCGGTCGTCGTGATGTCAGCGGCAACATCAAAGTTGGTGGTTGTGCTGTCGATCAGCACGGTTGTATCGAAAACCTTGAACGACCGAATGACGCCGTCGACATCCGGCGGTGAAACCTCGCTGGCCGGACCCTGCAGTTCGTCGTCGTAGGCGACGCTTTCGGCGTTGCCGTTGATACCGTCGGCATTGACGGAACCGGTTACTTTGACGCGCATGCCGATCGCCAGGTCAGTTTCAACGCCATCCGGGTTACCATCGATATCAAATGTCGCACTGCTGGTGTCGAACTTGACGCCATTGACGAAGATGCTGCCGAAAGCGCTAATCGTGCCCGAAGAAACCACCGCGCTAGGGGTCGTAACGCCACTGCCGCCGATGCCCAGGTCCGCGACGTCGCTACCGGAGCCGCATGCGGTTACGCTGAGTGCGGTGGCTGCCGCTACCGCGTAATAGATGACTTTGGTCTTCATTGTCGCGAATCCTCATCAGAATTTTGTTCGTAATAGTAAATGCCGACGCTGACGTAATGTGAATCGGTGTCCTTGTCGGCTTCGTTGCCGCTGAGCCACGCATCCAGGTCTTCCAGCAATGCCTGGGATCTTTTACGAGAGTAATCGCCAAATTCGCCGAGTTTGTCGCTTTTTAGCCTCTGGTTGGAGACTTTTCGTTGAAACCATTTGCCTTGATCGCCGGACGTCAGATTGTGATCTATCGTATTGATCAGTTCGTTGGTGTCGTTACCGAGGATGCGAATGATCTCCTCCGGATCATTACCCGGCACGTAAGCATTTCTTATCAGGTGAACGTGCCCGTCCTTGATTTCCACACAGTCCGAGTTTTCGAGCAGTTTGAGCATGGCCTTGGTCGGAATATCGCCGCTGTAATGCTTGACCAGGCTGGCGAAGGATTCGTCGCCATCATCCAGCGTCAGCGTCTTCGGGTTGCCTTCGTCGTAAGCGAAACGGGGGTCATTCAGCCAGCCGCTGATCACGCGGATCGCGCGGTTGAATTTTTGCTCGGTGCTCTCGCTATCGCTGAGGTTCGCCTCGTGCAGGCGTTTGACTTCCTTGCGGGAGAGCCCGGTTTCTGCAGAGACGCTTGAAATCGTGACTTTGCCATTGTTGCGGCGGGCTTGGTAAAACGCTTCGTCCACATAGGCTTTTCGCACCATTTCTTCAAAGCTGCCACAGGCAATGCCGTTCCTGAGTAGTATGCGTACCAGTGGGCGAAGGATCTGGATGACAGCGGCGGTCAGGATTTTATGGCTGGTATTACCCATAATTGGGAAATTAGTCCCAAAGAGTGCTTTTGTCAAGCATAGGTTTGATCGTTTCGGCTATCAGCGGGGCGTTTGTCGGAGATTTGACTTGTCATTATAACCAAATTTGGACTTAAGTTGTTGAAAATCAATTCTTCAGGCGCTGAGTCGGCCGACTGTGTCAAAATGCTTCGGTCGGGCAGCGAGAAGCGTCCCCTTGAAAAAGCCAAGCTCACGACAACTCTTCGAGCGCGGTTGCGATCGGATCACCTCTGCGTTTAGTGGCATGAACTGGACTTATATCTTCGTTATTGTGAAGCGGCACCGGGCTGCGCTGGTAAGCGCAAATCTGATCGCGGTTCTGGCCGCCCTGCTCAGTGTACCGGTGCCATTGCTGATGCCGATGATGGTGGACGAGGTGCTCCTCGACAAGCCGGGTGAGATTGTCGCGTTGCTGCAGCGGCTGTTGCCGGAACCCTGGCACGGTCCGGTCAGCTTCATCGTCAGTGTCATGTTGATCACTATTCTGCTGCGCTTTGCATCGCTGATGTTGGCAGTGCTGCAGATGCGCGAGTTCACCCGGATCGCCAAGGACATCAGTTACCACATTCGCACGCAGCTGCTCGCGCATTTGCAGACGGTTTCGATGGCTGAATACGAGACTCTGGGATCCGGCACCGTGACTTCGCATTTTGTGACCGATGTGAATGCTGTCGATGAATTCATCGGCAGCACGCTGAGCAAATTCATCGTGGCTGTGCTGACGGTGATCGGCGTCGCGGCTGTGCTGTTGTGGATGCACTGGCAGCTGGCCTTGTTCATCCTGTTGATGAATCCGGTGGTGATTTATTTCACGATGGTGATGGGAAAGCGAGTCAAGCATCTCAAGCGCAACGAAAACAGTGCGTTCGAGATCTTCCAGCAGTCCTTGACCGAGACACTGGACGGCATCCAGCAAATCCGTGCCAGCAACCGCGAGCGCCATTATCTCGCCAGGGTCGGCGCACGCGCGCGCGATTTACGCGAGCATATGATTGCTTTTGGATGGAAGAGTGACGCGGCTAATCGCTTGTCGTTTTTTATTTTCCTGATGGGTTTCGAGCTTTTCCGCGCCACCAGCATGGTGTTGGTGCTGTTCACCGACCTGACGATTGGCGAGATGTTCGCCATCTATGCCTATCTTTGGTTCATGATGAATCCGGTGCAGGAAATCCTCGGGATTCAGTACAGCTATTACAGCGCCAACGCGGCATTGGAGCGGATCAGGCGATTGTTGCGTTTGCAGCAGGAGCCGGTCTACCGCCACAAGCTCAACCCGTTCGAAGGCAAGCACACGGTCGGGCTACGCGTCGACGATGTCTATTTTTCCTATGGACAGGACTTTAACGTCCTCGATGGTGTTAGCCTGGACATCGCGGCCGGTGAGAAAGTCGCGTTGGTCGGCGCCAGCGGCGGCGGCAAGTCGACACTGGTGCAGATCATCCTGGGCCTGTATCCGGCGAAGGCGGGTGAGCTCTATTTCGACGGCGTCAACATTCGGGACATCGGACTGGATACGGTGCGCGAAAATGTTGCAACCGTGTTGCAGCACCCCGCGATGCTGAATGACAGCGTTCGCGAGAACTTGTGTTTGGGCCGCGAACACGACGACGCAACCTTGTGGCAGGCTGTCGACATCGCGCAGCTGCGGGACGTGATCCAGGATATGCCGGATGGGCTGAATACGGTCATCGGGCGCAGCGGCATTCGTTTGTCGGGCGGGCAGCGCCAGCGTCTGGCGATTGCACGAATGATCCTGTCGGATCCGAAGGTGGTAATACTGGACGAGGCTACTTCCGCGCTGGATACCGAGACTGAAGCCCGGCTGCACGATGCGATGCACGCTTTTCTGCAAAATCGGACCACGCTGATCATCGCGCACCGCCTGAGCGCGGTTAAACAGGCCGACAGGGTTTTGGTCTTCGATGCCGGCCAGATCATCGATGAAGGCCGCCACGACGAATTGATCATTCGGGAGGGCCTCTATCGGGATTTGTACGCGCACTGACGCCGCGTCAGCAGACCTCGAGCAGATCTGTGATAAAGTCTAAATGCTAATGGCACTTACTTAAGCCGATACGGGTTGCCTCTGTAGGAAATGTCGGCGGGTCGATTGCCCGACGATAGCTGTTAAGTCAGTGGCATTCCTGTTAACCCGCATATTGCCACGATCAATAATGCGGCGGTGGCGTTTCATCGCTCTCGTGCGCGATATGCGATATGACCGCGGCCTGGAGTTTCTTTTCGAGGATTGATATTTGCAGCTGCAGTTGATCGATCAAA
>JARFQK010000354.1 GCA_029287815.1 Gammaproteobacteria bacterium | reverse complement strand
GCTCTGACTGCAGTCGCAACGCATTCATCACAACGATCAGCGAACTGAGCGACATGCCAATCGCAGCACCCCAGGGCGGTATGTAACCGGCAGCCGCAAACGGTACTGCGAGCAGGTTATAACCACCGGCCCAGGCGAAATTCTGCAAAATGTTGCGCCGAGTACGTTGCGCGAGCTCGCGGGCATCGGCCAGCACGTCAACGCTGTCGCCCAGGATGATGAAATCGCTACTGACGTTGGCCAGATCGGTGGCTTCGGAGAATGACAGCGAAACATCGGCCGCGGCCAACGTTGGCGCATCGTTGATGCCATCGCCAAACATCGCGATGCGGTGCCCCCCCCTCTGCAGGGCCTGTGTCCACTCCAGTTTGTCCTTTGGTGACATTCCGCCTTGACAATCAGCGATGCCGAGCTGCTGACACAGCCTCGATACGCTTGGCCGTGAATCGCCGCTCAACACCGCCAGACGCTTGACGCCCAACCCCACCAACCGGCTGAGCATATCAATGATGCCTGGACGAAGCGGATCGTCGAATGTAAGCACAGCCTGCACGCCTTCGGGATTGGACAGCAAGGAGACCAGCTGCCCGCTGGACCGACAGTCCTCGATCAATGCCATGGTGTCGGCGTGGATGTGGTGTCCCTGCGCAGCGAACGTTTGCTGACCCAGCCGCCACTGCTGACCGTCGATCTGGGCCTGCACGCCCGAACCTGGTACGTTTGTTCTTGATGCAGCGCCGATGTTTGGCTCAGGCGTCTGTTGGTGAATCGCTTTGGCCAACGGATGTTCCGAATCCGCCGACAAGGCAGACGCATACTGCAAGCACTCGCTATAATCGAGCCCCCCCATCGGATAAACATCCAACAGAACGGGCCGGCCTTGGGTCAAAGTGCCGGTCTTGTCGAAAACGAAAATATCGCTTTTCGCCAAGGCATCGAGCGCACGCATGCGCAGGGGCAAAACACCCGTCTCGACAAAGCGGCCAGCACTCACAGCAAGCGCCACCGGCGTCGCCAGTGCGAGCGCGCACGGACAGGTCACGATCAACACTGCGATCGTGTTCGACAACCAGGCCTCAGGTTCTACTTGCAACCAGTATGATGCCGTGGCGGTCGCAATCACCAGAATAATCGCGACGAACCAGCTGGCTGCCTGCTCTGCAAGCCTGGCATAACGCGGACGCTGCTCAAGGCCGGATTCGACCAACTGCTGAATCTCGCTCAAGGTCGAGGCCTGCAGGGTCTTCGTCACCCTGATGATAACCGGTTGATCGCCGTTGACCGAACCGGCCACAACGTGATCGCCATGGCGTCTCAATACTGGATGCGGCTCACCGGTGATCAACGACTCATCGAAACTGCTGGTACCGCTGCTGATCGTGCCGTCGACCGGCAGGGTTTCGCCCGGCACCAGTCGAATCAGATCGCCTGGCAGCAGTTCCTCGACCGGAGTGTCATGACGCGTGCCGTCATCATCGATCCGTTGTGCGGTTTTCGGCGTGATACGGGCCAGTCTGTCGAGATGATGGGCAGCCCGAAGTTTGCCGCCCAGTTCGTAGCGGCGCGCAAGCAACAGGAAGAACACGAACATCGCAATCGAGTCGAAGTACACTTCACCCTGGCCAGTAATGGTCGTGTACAGACTCCCAATATAAGCCGCCGATAAGCCGAGCACGACCGGCACATCCATGCCGAGCCGGCGGTTGCGCAGGTCACCCCAGGCACCAGCAAAGAATTCCTGGCCGGGGTAGACCAGGATCAGCGTGACCAGAAACAGAGTACTCCAGCGGCCAATGCTGATCCACAACGGCAGCGCGCCGGATGGATGGGGCTCGGCCATGAAATAGGTCGCCAGTGAGAAGTTCATCACCAGCATGCCGACCGCGCCGGCAAAGATCAGCTTTTCTGTGCTGCGCCTGCGGCGCAATTTTTGCAGGAGCTCATTCCGTGAAGCATCGTAAGGATGGGCGATGTAGCCGATATCCGTTATGGCAGTCAGAATTTCACTAAGCTTGATCGTCTCGGTTTGCCAGCGCACACGCGCGCGCTGGGTGATGTCATCGATATGCACATCGATCACACCGGGCAAGCTGCGGATGTGTTTTTCATTGAGCCAAAGACAGGCAGGACAACGGATGTTTTCCAGCAACAGCGTCGCTTCGCTCCAGTCCTGCTGCCGGGAAACGAAGCCCTGTTGGATTTCAGGACGGTCGTACAGCGTGACACGCTCCAGAAAATCGGGGATGACTTTCTGGTTTGCAGAGGCCGCCTCGTCGGTGCGATGACGGTAATAGTCACCCAGGCCAGCATCGATGATCGCCCTGCAAACCGCCTGGCAACCGTGGCAGCAGAACTCGCGCTGCTTGCCGTCGACTTCGAGAACGGGGGCTGCCTGGCCCTCGGGCACAGGCAGTCCACAATGGAAACAATTACCCAACGGCTGTCAGCGCGATTATTCTTCCTCGTCCTCTTCGGGCGGCAGATACAACGCGTAGTATTCTGCAAGCGCCTCGATCTCGGCCTCGGTCAGCCGGGTGCTGACATCGCGCATACGACCGTAGACATCGTTTTCACGATCACCCTCCTTGAATTCGGTCATGCTGTCGATGAGGTAGGTCTTGTGCTGGCCCGCGAGCGCGGGATTATCGAATTGGCCACC
>JARFQK010000335.1 GCA_029287815.1 Gammaproteobacteria bacterium | reverse complement strand
CGAACTCGCAGAGACTGCCAACGGCAAAGCGTTTGTCAACGATCTGGCTCAGCTTACCGGTGCCGACGTCGCTGCATCCGACGATTTGACCGGCCATGCGACGCTGGGCGGTGACTGGGAGCTTGAGTACGTCAGCGGCAGCGTCGAGACCTCGATAGCGCTCAATCACCCAACGCAAGATTCGTATCAGGGCGTGTTGAACACGTTCATCGTTTCGAACACCAACGCCACCGGCGCGGGCTCACTACACCAGGCGATACTGGACGCGAATGCGAACAGCGGTGTTGCCGACACGATTACATTCAATATAGCCGGTGCCGGTCCGCACATTATCAGCCTTACCAGCGCGCTGCCAGCAATCACCGATACGATCATTATCGATGGAACCAGCGAACCCGACTTCAGTTTCGCCGGCGATGGCTCGCCACGCCCGGTTGTCGTCATCGATGGCAGCAGTGCCGGTGCGGTCGATGGTATCGTGCTCGGTGCCGGCTCGGACGGTTCAGAGATCCGCGGCCTGGTAATCCAGAACTTCCAGAACGACGGCATTCTGGTCCAAAGTAACAACAACACTATCGCCGGCAACATTCTGGGCCTGCAAGCTGATGGCATCACCATCGCGGGCAACAACCTGGCAGGCGCAGGGCTGCACGGCAATATCCGCATCGAGTCGGCCAACAACACCATCGGCGGCCTGAGTGCGACCGAGCGCAATATCATCTCGGGTAGTGGCTTCAGCGGCATCGTCTTATTCGGCGTCGGCGCCACCGGTAACCAGATCCAGGGCAACTACATCGGCACCGATATCAGCGGTACGCTGGCCAAGGGCAATAACCAGGAAGGCATCGAGATCCAGGACGCCAGCGGTAATACCATCGGCGGGACTGCGGCGGGCGCGCGCAACATCATCTCCGCGAACCGCAGCGATGGCATGGAGCTTGACAACGGCGATAACAACATCATCCAGGGCAACTACATCGGCACCGATGTCACCGGCACTGTGATGCTGGGCAACTTGCGCGACGGCATCGATCTCAATGAGAACGTCGGGGACGGCGCAACCGGCAACCTTATTGGAGGTACCGATCCGAATGCGGCCAACCTGATCGCCGGCAACGGCATGTACGGTATCGAGGTGCGCGATGCACCGACGATCAACAACACGATTCTCGGCAACAGGATTTATAACAACGGCCTGATCGGTATTCAGCTGACCACGGATGGTGGGGTCACGCTGAACGATGCCGGTGATATTGACGCCGATTCAAACAACCAGCAGAACTTCCTGGTGTTGAGCGTTGCTGATACTAACACGGTGGATACCATCGTGATCGATGGCACGCTCAACAGCACCGCTGACAGCTACTTCCGTATCGAATTCTTTGCCAGCAGCGCGGCCGATGGCAGCGGTTATGGCGAGGGTGAGACCTATTTAGGCCATGTAAACGTTGCCACCGATGGTAGCGGTAATGCCAGTTTCAGTGCGTCCCTGTCTGCTGCGGTTGCGAACGGCGCCGTGATCAGTGCGACCGCGACACGGAGTGATGCGACGTACACCACGTTTACCGATACGTCCGAGTTCTCGGCAAATATCACCGCCCAGGCCAATTACCCAGCGGCTGCGACCGATGATCCGCAGACCTGGTCGGGCTGATTCCGAAGAAGCACGCGATCGTACTCGATGCACGCAAAAAAGTCTGTGAATCATTGGCGGTGCAGTTGTCGGTGGCTGCGACTAAAGGCGACATGAATCTGCTGGACTCGACACTAGAAAGTTTTGTCAGCAGAAACGACGACGTGAGTGGCGCATCGATGAGCCGCGTCAATGGTGAAGTCATTGCCGAGCACGGCTTGTTTCAGTGGGTCGATGCCAACAACATCAATGGTGAGAAGTCGTCCGACAATCTGGTGCTGGTACCGGTTTATGCCGGCGCCGAACGCTGGGGTTCGGTCAATGTCGAATTTGCGGCCAACTCCGTTGGCCTGATAGATCTGTTGACCGATTCAGTGATCGGTCTGCTGGCCTTCTTTGCGCTTGCCAGCCTCAGCGGCTATATCTTCATCTTGCGCAAGGCGCTGCACGTGCTGGACCCGAAAGCGGTGGTACCCGAGCGTGTGCGCTCGGCCTTCAACGCATTGGCCGAGGGTGTGCTGATCCTGGATCACAAGGAACAGATCATGATGGTCAATGATGCCTTTGCGAAACAGGTGGCCAGAGAGCCAGAGAGCCTGGTCGGCGCCAGAGCATCCAGCCTGAAATGGAAGTTGCTGAAAACGGAGGACGAGGACCGACTGCCGTGGTTGAGTTCGATAGAGCAGGGTATGAAGAAGATCGGTGTCGCACTGAACCTGTCGACGCCGCACAAGGGCGTGCGCTCGATGTCGGCCAACAGCGCACCGATTTTGGATGATGCTGGCAAGACGCGCGGTGCGTTAGTGACGTTTGACGATGTCACCGAGGTCGAGGAGTCCAACATCTTACTGGAGAGTGCGGTCACCCGATTGCAGAAGAACGATGCCGAGATCCGCCGCAAGAACCAGGAGCTCGAAGTCCTAGCATCGCGCGATCCACTGACCGGCTGTTACAATCGCCGGGCCCTGTTCGACATCGTCGAAGACATGTTCAGCGATATGGCTCGGAAGAACGCCGACATGGTCTGCATCATGGTCGATATCGATCACTTCAAGTCGATCAACGATCGCTTCGGCCATCCCGTGGGCGACGAAGCGATTCGGATGGTGGCCGATATCCTGAACACCTGCGAGCAAGCCAACGTCGTGGTCGGTCGTTATGGCGGCGAAGAATTCTGCGTGGCCTTGCCGTTCACGAACCTGGCCCGAGGCAAGGAGGTGGCTGAATCACTGCGCGAAAAAATCAAGTCGGCATCCGTGACTTTCTCCGGTCAGGATGTGAAGTTGACCGCCAGTTTCGGCGTGGCTGATGCGCAGTCAGATACCACGAGCATTTCACAGCTGCTCGAAAACGCCGATGAGGCCTTGTATCTCGCCAAAGAAAGCGGTCGCGACCGGGTCGTGACCTGGGTCAAAACCGATGATGGGCAGCTGGCTGCAGAGACAATAACGCTAGCGGGCGAGGCGGCTGGCGTGGATGATGAGCGCAGTGGTGATACCCAGCAGCTCAGGGCAACGATCAAACTGCTGAGATCCGAGCTCAAGGAGAAGGAAACAGAGCTGTCAAAGAACAAGTTCAACGACCCGGTCACCGATCTGCCGACGCGCGTGCTGTTCGAGGATCGTGTCGGCCAGGCGATCGCCTACGGTGCGCGCGACAAGAGTCTTCTGGCGGTGGTGATACTGAATGTGGACATGTTCAGTCGCATCAATAACACGCTCGGAAAGAACGTCGGTGATGAGTTCCTGAAGACGGTGGGCCAACGGCTGAAAACCATCTTGCGCCGGTCCGATACGGTCGCGTCGATGATGACACCCGGACTATCCGGCCCTTCGCTTTCCAGACTTCACGATGACGAGTTTGCGATACTGTTGACCGGTCTGGATAGCGTCGAGTCGCTGACCTACATCATCAAGCGTATTCAGGATAAATTCTCGGGCAAGGTGATTGTGGCTGATAACAAGCTGTATATCAGCACTACGATTGGCGTTTCACTGTCGCCAAACGATGGATCGGCGCCGGCCGATTTGATCGAACACGCGCGCACCGCACAGAAACACGCTAAGGGCCTGCTCGGTAAAAACCATTACCAGTTCTACTCGAAGGGAATCAACGACAAGATTGTCGAACAATTGCAGCTCGAAGCGGACCTGCATTATGCGCTTGAGGCCGACCAGTTCCGGCTCGCGTTCCAGCCGAAATTCAACACTCGAACCGAGAACATCGAGAGCATGGAGACGCTGATCCGATGGTACCATCCGGAAAAGGGATTGATCTCTCCGGTCACGTTTATCCCAACCGCCGAGAAAACTGGCATGGTTGTCGAGATCGGCAAATGGTGCCTGAATGCGGCCTGTCAGCAGGCGAAGAAGTGGGTCGACAGAGGTGCCCAAGATCTACGCCTATCCGTGAACATCTCGGCCATCGAGTTCGCCGATAATTCCTTTGTGACTTACGTCAAGCAGGCCCTGAAACAGAATCAACTCGACGCCGCCCACCTCGAACTCGAGGTGACAGAAACGACAGTGATGACGGACATCGAAAAGTCCAGCGAGATCATCGATGAACTGAGATTCCTTGGTGTGACCGTAACGATGGATGATTTTGGCGCCGGCTATTCATCCTTCAAGTACCTGGGCCGCCTGAACTTCGACTGGATCAAGATCGACCGCAACTTCCTGCTCGATGCCACCCGTCACAGCCGCTCCAAAACCCTGTACGACGGCATGGTCGCAATGGCGCACGAGATCGGCATGAAGGTGGTCGCCGAGGGTATCGAAAACCAGATGGAATACAATTATGTCAACCGAATAGGCGTCGATGAAATGCAAGGCAACCTCCTCAGCAAACCCCTCGATGCCGAAGCGATGGCCGTTACGCTGTTTTCAGACAAGGCCAGACAGAGTAAAACAGGATAAGAACTCGGTAGGGTGCGCCATGCGCACCACGCCGTGTAGCGTGGTCAAGGTCTTCCGGTGCGCACAGCGCACCCTGTTGTTGCGATGATGTGTTAATCAATCGCGCTTACTTATCAAACCACGCGTTGATGATCTGAACGTCATCCTTGCTGAGATTGCCGGTGATGTTCTTCAGCTGAAAATAATTCGCGGCGTACTCGTACTTGGAAGCCGCATAATCGAGCCGGGCTTTGTACAGCTCGCGTTGCGCGCGCAGCAGGTCGGCATTGGTTCTGGTTCCGGCTTTGTAACCTGCTCGAATCGACTTGAGCGCGGCCTCGGTCGACTCGACCGCGACGCTCAGGGCTTTTATGCGGTTCATCGCAGTAATCGTGTTTCTGAACACCTTGCTGGTTTCGCGGATCACCGAACGCAGGGTGCCGAGCATTTCATCCTGTGCTTGCTGCTTGCGATTGAGGGCTTCCCTGACCCGTGAGCTGACCTGGCCTCCGCTGTAGATCGGAAATTCGAGTTGCACACCAATGCGCGCGTCGTCGATGGTGCTGTCGCCAAAACGAGCGCCGGTTTCCTCGCGGCCGTAACTCGCAAAGACATCCAGCGTTGGATAGTGGCCGGCCTTGAAGCGCTGGACTTCATAGCCCGATGTTTGTACCTGGTATCGTGCTGCGATCAGTGTTGGATTTTTTCTTTCGCTTCTCCAACCCAGTGTTCGGAATCCATCGGATCGGGGGTGATTGGCTTGAATTTGTCACCCAAAGGCGCAAGCTTCCGCGGTGGCGTGCCGGTGATTTCCTGGATGCCATCGAGTGTGTCCTTGACCAGGTCCTGAGCCGCAATCACCTGCGCGTCGGCGAGGTCGAACGCCGCCTGTGCTTCCAGGTAATCCGTGACCGTGGTCTTGCCGACTTTATAGCGCTTTCTGGTCAGGTCTAGTTGTTCTTTGATTGCGTCGCGCTCGGCGATCGTGAAATCCAGGTTGTCGCGGGCAGCGAGCGCCTCAAAGAACCTTTGCAACACACGGGTGATCAAGTCCTGCTGGGCGGCTCGATACTCGGCTTCGGCGACCAGAATTCTCGAATCGGTGATGTTGAGGTCAGTGAACAGATCCTTACGGTACAGTGGCTGCCTCAGGGTCAGGGCGATATCGTGGCTGTTGAAGCTGGTCTCCCCGGATGCGCCAACGCCGGTGGTTTCGACATCTTCGCGGTTGGCAGCGGCCTCGGCTGTGAACGCGATCTCGGGCAACAACGCACCGACGCTCTGATTCTTTGTTTCACGCTCGGCTTGAAGCGAGGCGAAGGCAGCTAGAATCTCCGCATCGTTTTTCTCGGCGAGCTGATAAATCGACAGCGGTGTGTCCATTCCAGCAGCGCTGACACTGTTGCCGATGGTCAGCATCACCGTCAACGATAACGATCGAATGATTCCGGGCTTATACAATCAGGTGTTCTTATTATTAACTGTATGTAGTTGATTATAGGAGGCAGTGGCGGAACAACAAGGCAAACTAGCGCTAATAATGCAAAAAACAGATCGTTTCAAAGACGGTATCCGAAAAGCCATGCAACTCGCTGACACTGTTGAGGAAAACGGTTTATATCTGTGTCAAGAAATTGGCTAAACTTGGAGTCAGATCGAATTGGCATTGACCAAAGCGAAATATGAGATATGCCGTCATTGCGAGGAATGAAGCAATCTCTTGTCGTATGATGCAGAGGTGCAGAAGATCGCCGCGCTAGCGCTCGCGATGACGTGGAAGATCGCTGCGCTACCACTCGCGATGACGTGGAAGATTGCTGCGCTACCGCTCGCGATGAAGCGGTTTTGCGTTGGTTTTTGCCCAAGCAATTGCCCTAGAGTCAGACCGGGTTTCTTCGAAGATTGAACCAATGGTAAAAAAATCGACCTTCAAAGCGGCATGGTGGCTGCAGTCAGCGCACTTGCAGACGGTCTGGCCGGTGTTTTTCAGGAAGCGCAGCGAACCTGACCTGATCACCGAACGTCTTGAACTGAATGATGGTGATTTTCTGGATCTTTGCTGGAGCAAAGCATCCGGTCGGCCGATTGTGCTGATACTGCATGGGCTCGAGGGCTCGATTCATTCCCACTACGCCGGCAACCTGATGCTGGCACTTGAACGAGCCGGTTTCAGGCCGGTTTTCATGCATTTTCGAGGTTGCAGTGGCGAACCCAATCGTTTGCCGCGGTCTTACCACTCCGGCGATACTGGCGACCTTGCGTTTGTGGTCGAGCATATCAATCGCACGGCAGACAAATCGGTGCATGCTGCAGTCGGCTTCTCGTTGGGCGGTAACGTGTTGTTGAAATGGCTGGGTCAGAGCGGCGACGCCAATCCACTACAATACGGGGTTGCAGTCTCCGTGCCGTTCGTGCTGGCCGACGCGGCCGCGCGGATGGAACGCGGCCTGTCGCATATGTACGAGATGTATTTGGTCCGGTCGCTCAAACGGTCGTACAGGCGCAAGTTTGCGCACCTGATGTCGCCACTCGATGTTGATATCGATGAGCTCAAAGGTTTCTGGGATTTTGATGATCGCATTACTGCGCCGTTGCATGGATTTGAAGGCGTCGATCATTACTATCGCGAGTCGAGCTGTAGACAATATTTATCAGGCATCGAAAGACCCACCCGCATCATCCACGCACTGGATGATCCTTTCATGTTTGCAGAATCGGTCCCGAACAGCGATGAGCTGAGTGAGTGTGTCGAACTGTTGCTCGCGGAACGGGGAGGGCATGTGGGTTTCGTATCTGGAAGGTATCCGTGGAGGCCGGAGTATTGGTATGAACAGCAGATAGTCGATTTTCTGACCTGATACGGAGCGAGGTAGCGCGTCATTGTGGCACTGCGGCTACGTCGCCATCGTTCTTCGCAATGACGCCTTACCCCACCCGTCATTGCGAGCGGAGCGAAGCAATCTCTTGATGCTCGCGGAAGCCTCGCGAGATTGCCACGTCGCTGCCGCTCCTACTGTGTGCTGTACTATCGATGCCGAATCATCACCGGATAACGCCATCTGTCGACCATGGCTTCGGGTGGTATTCGGCTGTAGGGTGGCATTGGACGCAGGCTGCGCTGCGGCTCGGGCTGGTGTTTTGGCGCCTGTTCTTGTT
>JARFQK010000333.1 GCA_029287815.1 Gammaproteobacteria bacterium | reverse complement strand
GAGATTGCCGCGTCGCTGCCGCTCCTCGCAATGACGTCTGTCTCCCGGGCTAGCGAAGCAATCTCTGGATGCTAAAGAAACAAATGCGGGTTTCTGGCGCGTCGGCGAAGCTATGGCTTTGTCAGCTCTACCCGCTGCCTGACGAGAAAGGTGGGCTAGTCGGTATGCACGCCGAGGTTGGCTATCTTATGCAAAGCTTCGATGTCGAGAATACGGATCTTGCGATGGCCATTGTCGATGACGCATTTATCACGCAGTTCCTTGAAAACTCGACTCACGTGCACGAGCGTGATTCCGGCATAGTCTGCGACTTCTTCCTGAGACAGCGGGAAGTGCACGTCTTCCGGCCGGACGTTCGGATCGCGCTCAAGGCAGCGCTCGAAAAGATCAATCATCATACAGGCGATCGATTCAATAGCGCTTTTCTGCCCCACGCTCATGACGTGGTCATAGCACTGAGTCATATCCCGCTGCTGGATACTGATCAGCCTGGTAACGATCTCTGGCCGCTCGCTGAAAAGCTGATTGAGCTTGTCCTGTGGGAAGCCACACAGAATAGACTGGGTGATCGCCACCGCCGAGTGATTGACTCGTATTTCATCCCCTCGGGAACCGAGGAAGTCCCCTGGCAACGCAAAACGTAACACCTGCCTTTTCCCATCTGGCAGCATCTTGTAGAGCATGACCCAGCCCTGGAATAGCGTGAATGACTCGGCGACAAAGTCGCCTTCGCGATAGAGCAGCCTGCGCGCATCCAGCACGTATTGCTGGCTTCTGAAATTTTGAGTCCAATCGAGCAGACCATCTTCGACGGCCTCGAACAGTGCCAGGTTTCTAATCGGACACACCCGACACAATGTTGGCTTCTCTGTCCTGACTCTCAACTGCAGCTGTCCGTCGTTCGCGCGTCGCTCCATAACCCATCCTCAGCGTAACTCTTGCCTGTATAGGATACCTGAAGATGAGCCACGCCGCAGCGAAAAAACAGCCGCGGCGGTGGCCGAATACGCTTAGCGTGCGTCGGTCGCGAAAAGCCGGGTGCTCTTAAAAGGAACAGAAATGTTTCTTTACTCTGCGCTCCCGGTCTGTTTCTTGGCCTCACCCTCATAACCTGTGACCATCGCACGAAGACTGGAGAAGGGCCGTTCGTCCATGGTCAGAGCCAAGTAGAGGTGAACGATCACGAACGCCAGCATCAGATAGGCGGCGGCGGTGTGGACCAGTGCAATCGTACCCAGCGACAGCCAGCTCAGACCCTCGAGGACCGACCAGCTCTTGTAGAACAGATACAGCAGACCGCTGATCCAGATGATCGGACTGATCGCGATATGTAGCGCCAGGTAAGCCATACACTGCAACGGATTGAGCTTGCAGGAGAACTCGCGATGAAACGGATGCGCCTTGCCCTGGAAAATCTCGAAGCCATAATAACGCACCATCGCGACGATACGGTCCGGTGCCGACGGTCTGTACTGTTTCCACTCACCGGTGGTCAGATGCCAGAACCAGGCAAAAACCCAAAGACCGATCAGCAGCCAGGCCGTGAAGCTGTGCACTGCTGCGGCTCGCTCGAAACCGAGCAGGGCGTAGACCCCGTGGATCTCAAAGCCGGTGACCAGCATGATCGTTATCAGCACGGTCTGCGACCAGTGCCAGAAGCGCTCGAAGCGCGCGTACAACATGACTTGTTCCATTTTTATTGACCTCCGCGTGTTCTTGAAGCAATGTAGCGTCCGAAGCCGTGCACGATGACCGCGCCGAGCGTACCGATCAAAAGCAAGGCTCCTAGCAGATCGAGCCAAGGATAGCGGTTCTGACCGGGGATATACACGCCTGCCAGGTTCTGCAAGCGGCCATTTTGGCTATGACAGCTCTCGCAAGACAGGGAGTTTTCGGCCGGCGCGACCATATGCGTAATCGGCCAGTAGAATTCGGTCTCGACGAAACCGTGTTGACCGCTGTATTCATAACCGCGCTCTCTCAAACCCGCTGCAAGCGCTTTGTCCCAATCGAAGCTTTTCCAGTACGCTTCATCGTCCTTACCGAAAAGATGCGGCACACCGAATATCTTGTTTGCGGCATCGTAGGGTTGGCGCCCGCGCATGACCTTGAAGGGCCAGATACGCGATTTCGGATCGTCATAACTGCCTTTGATCTTGTTGATCTGTACGACGCCGGAGTCATCCACTTTGTCGCCGAGCAGCGTGTATTCAATTTCACCGTCGAACCAGCGGTACTCCGGTACGACGTTGGATTCCCATACGAAATCACCTTTCTTGAAATGATAGGTGTCATAACCCTGCTCGTCCTTGATCACAACGGGCTTGCCTTTCTCGTCCTTCTTGCCCGCAGTCGACCAGTCCCACCACGTCTTGGTCTTGCGTCCGCCCCGGGCGAATTCGGGCACATGGCAGGTGACGCAGGCGAGTTTCTTCGTGTGGTCATTCAGGTGCGGGTTAGCCTCTTCCGGGTGTGGACTGCTGCCGTGGCAGGATTCACAGGTCCCGCGCGTCTGGTCCGGTTGTCCCGGGATCACGATGCCCCGATCGTCGGAGGGTTTGGTCGCATAGTGCGATCCAGCAATTTCATGACCACCTGCGGTGTGACAGGTCTGGCAGCTGAAGTTGAGTCCGGTCGCATCCATGTGCACATCGAGCTCTTTCGATGGGTTCGTCATGGACGAATCCAGATGCCCGTGCTTGACGCCATCGCCCCCACCCCCATAGAAGTGGCAGGCGCCGCAGTTCGCGCGCGTCGGCGAGCCCACGCTCTGGGCGATGGTCTTCAGATCAGGCGGCTGCCTCACCTTCCCTTTCTTGGGCGGCCATTGCTTGGGCTTGTAGTTGGGATGGCCGGCATCGGTTGGAAATTTCTTGTAGGTTCCGGTGGTCTCGTGACAAACCAGGCAATCGACGTTTGCCTCCGAAGTCAGGTCGAATGATGGGTCTTTCCAGCCGTAGCCGATGTGGCAGGACGTGCAGCGTGCCCAGTTCGAAGCTGTCGCGACACAAAAGTTGTTAATCACTTTTTTCTTGCCGAGCTTCTGTCCGGTCAGCTCATTGTCATACGCCCAGGTCCAGTGTGTCGTTTTGTGGAGCTGTTTGGCGGCCGCATTGTGGCAGCCGAGACAGGCTTTGGTGACCTCAGGACCGGTCTTGAAATCTACCTGCAATTCCTTGAACTGACCGTGATCAGCCGTGCTCGTTGTCGGTAGCTTCTTGACGTCCTCTTCCAGTTGACCGGTTGCCGGCTGTTCAGCTTCGGTCGCCGGCGCGTCTTCGGCTTTGGCGAACGCACTTGCCGAGACAACCAGGCATATCATTAATCCAACGCAATAACGCAACATGTTGTATTTCACCTCACTCGCCTTCCATCTAAGTTCACTTTTCCGTCCTCGATTTCTCGGCCCGGGTCAGACGACGAGCGTCCGACCCGGCCGCACGCCGCAGCAGTTTAGAATTTCACTTCGGACATGGCAATAGAAACAGGATCTGTCAGCCCCTCCGGCAGTTTCTCGGCGAACTTCTTCGACAGTTCGGGCCACAACAGGTTGTAGAACAGTTCGCCGCGTACCAGGGCCACGTTCTCGGCCGGAATTTCGTAATTGAGAATTCGCTCCTCGTAAGCCTTGAGTCGGGTATCTTCACCGAGCTGAGTGGCCTTAGGCGGTGAAGTACGCTTTCCCGAATCATCGAGTAACTCGAGCATCAGATAGGCCTTTGGGTCGACCTTGCCGGGGTGCCCCTTGGCGTTTTCCCAGACGACGTTTCCGTCCGCATCGTAGGCGGTGACCTTAAGATGAAGATTACGGAAGGGTGCGCCGGTAGGCATGCCGTGAGCCTGCTTGTTCTTCATCCTTACGACGGTGGCCAGCTTGTCGCCCTCTTTCTTGCTGTCCACTGAAAATACCACCGAACGCTTTAACATCGCAGGATCGTGGCCACCACCCATTTCATGACTGGCCACCCCATTGGCGATCGGCATGTGGCAGGAAGTACAGGTCACTTCGGTCGCCGATTCTTTATATTCATCACCGGTACGACAAAGCGGCACTTTTTTCATGTTAGAGCGCTTGTCATGGCAGCCCAGACAGGCCTGGTTGGTTTTCATCAATGTTGGATTGGCTTCCAACGGCAGTGATATGGTCTGAACTCCGAAGTCAACTTCTCCACGGTGAGGATTGGGTTTCAAGGCAGCCGGGTCGATCGGGCCTGACGGCTTGGCGGCATCCTTGGTCTTCGTCCTCAAGCCCTGCGGGCCCTGCAATTTGTCCGAGGTGACGTAGGCCTTCAGCCCCAGGTTCAGCTTGCCATCTTCGCCGTCGAGCCCCTTGTACTCAGCCAGTGTGTGACAGGCAACACAGTTCACTCCCTCGGCATAAGCTGGTTTCGCGTCCAGTTTCGTGGTCTTGTCCCTGGCGGCGTTCGGCGCATGGCATTGAAGGCATACCGGGTAGGTGCCTTTCGGGCTCTTCTCGCCTTCTTTGGTCGGATCACCGATGACCATATGGTAAAAGGTGGCATGAATCGGATCCTCTAGCGCAGAACTCTGAGCGTGCATCGAGCCTTTCCATTGCTCATAAATTTCCATGTGGCAATTTTTGCAGACTTCGGATGAAACATGGTGAATGGGGGTCTCGGCGTTTGCGGTGAAGCTGCTTAGTAGCAAAATCGCCGTAGAAGTGGCTAGCAGAAGAAGCTTGTTGGCTGGAACTCGCATCGTGAACTCCTCGGTATGATCAATTTGGTGCAATTTGTTGTTCGCCGGTTTGAAAATCACTGAACCATTTTCGTGCTGGCGATTGATTCTGCAGATACTGCGTGCAGGAACAGAATTTACTCCAGCAACTTGGAAATATCTACATAATTAAATTAATCTATGTAGAAAAATTAAGCAAGATAAGCAATTTAAACCAACGCTTGGT
>JARFQK010000280.1 GCA_029287815.1 Gammaproteobacteria bacterium | reverse complement strand
ATGTATATAAGCAGGCTTACATGCCGGAGTTTATCGCTGCCTTACCCGTTTCAGGCTACGACGGTACCATGGCGCATCGTTTCGACGACACACCGCTGGAGGGTCGCGCGCATATCAAGACCGGTCCGCTGGATTTTGTCCAGTCGATGGCCGGATACGTTACCACCGCGACAGGAAAACGTTATGTTGTGGTGCTGTTACATAATGATCCACAGGCGCATACGAAGTCTGCCGAGAAACTGCAGAACCAGGTGATCAGTTGGATATATAATTTGAAATAAACCGATTAAACCGGGCAACGATATCCACGCCGCACAAGCGATCGTCGGTTACATTCGTTTCCTATGAAGCCATGATTTGGGCGCACGTCACCGCCTGCCACTCACAGAATGCCCTTGAGCGGAACTCGCGATAATCAGCGGCTCGCGTCATATGCCGGCCTAGTCTGAACAGATTTCCTACCACACCATGAACCGTAAGAAAGCGCTAAGCTGGTCCAGATGATTTGAACCGACTGTGCTGCTATCACTGACGTTAAACATCTGCTTGGAAATGCTTCTGTCAGAACTACTGAGAAGGCATATGCCGCATTCGTGAAGAATGAACGGTTCTAGCAGAGGATTGATTTGTTGGATAAACCGGTGCTGCCGAAGTTGAAGCTTGTGAGAGGACGTGATGCCTCGTGTCGCCCTTATAACACCCAGTTTGTCGAGCGACTCATCGCAACCATTCGCCGAGATTTCATGGATCACACTCTATCCTGGAATGCGCTCGACTTGGAGCTAAAGCTCATAGATTTCCAAGTCTATTACAAACATCGTCGCATCCATAACTCACTCAATGGTGATACGCCTGCTGAAGCTACGGGATGTACTGGCAAAATGCATATCAAGTTGGATAAGTTCCGTTGGCAGACTCACTGCCAAGAACTCTATCCGCTTCCGGTAGCAGCTTGAATATCGATTCGCCAGGGACACGCTAATGAATGCAATTTACCAGACTGATGTTACCATTCTGGCGACAGGAGACTGAAAATGGAAACATTGCTGTCCAGACACTGGCATCACCTGCCACCGGATGAAATTGAGACACTTTTGGAGACCAGCGCGACGAAAGGGCTCGATATCTTCGAGCTGGAGCATCGTCTTGCCCACTTCGGTCCAAACCGTCTTACCACAAAAAAGGGCAAAGGTCCGCTGGAGCTCTTCTTTCTGCAATTTCATCAGCCGCTGGTCTATATCTTGCTCGCCGCGGCACTGGTTACCTTTCTCCTGCAGGAATGGGTAGACAGCGGCGTCATCTTTGGGGTGGTGCTGGTCAACGCCGTTGTTGGATTTATCCAGGAATCCAGGGCGCTGAAGGCCATTGAGGCCCTGGCACAATCCATGGAGGGTTCTGCCACAGTAGTGAGGGCGGGCAAGAAAGTTAGGATTCCCTCGGCCGAGGTGGTACCCGGCGACTTGGTTCTGTTGGAATCAGGAGACAAGGTGCCTGCCGACCTGCGTCTGTTGCGTTCACGCGAGTTGCAGATCGACGAGTCCACGCTGACAGGGGAATCCGTCCCGGTACAGAAGCAGCCTGATCCCTTGGCCCAGGAAACCGTGCTGGCCGATCGTCACAATATGGCCTATTCATCTACCCTGGTGACCTACGGTACGGGCGCGGGGCTGGTAGTTGCTACCGGCGATTCGACCGAAATCGGTCAGATCAATACGCTCATCGCCAGCGCCCAAATGCTGGCCACACCGCTCACGCGCAAGATCACCCAGTTCAGCGGTACTCTGTTATGGATCATCCTGGTCCTGGCCGGATTGACCGTGCTGGCCGGCTGGCTGCACGGCGATTCGCTGCTGGAGACCTTCATGGCCGCGGTGGCCCTGGCCGTAGGCGCGATACCGGAAGGGCTACCGGCCGCCATGACCATCATGTTGGCGATTGGCGTTGGCAAGATGGCCAGACGCAACGCCATCATCCGTCGCATGCCGGCGGTGGAAACACTGGGCAGTACCACTGTCATCTGTTCCGACAAGACCGGCACCCTGACGCAGAACCAGATGACCGTGCAAGAGGTCTGCGCCGGCGGCAGATGCTATGAGTTTTCCGGTGTCGGCTACGTGCCGGAGGGGGACATTACACTCGACAATTCAGTCGTAGTCCCCCAACAGCATGGCGCGCTGACCGAATGTCTTCGCGCAGGCCTGCTGTGCAACGATTCCCGTCTGGTCCACAGCGAGGGAAAATGGGCAATCGAGGGCGACCCCACCGAGGCTGCGTTGGTTTCCGCAGCACTGAAATCCGGACTTTCATCGAACTCACCTGAGCAGGATTATCCCCGCGTCGACACACTGCCCTTTGAATCGCAGCATCAATACATGGCGACGCTGCACCGGACGGCGTCCGAAAAACACGGCGTAATCTACCTGAAGGGCTCGGTGGAAAGCATAGTCCCGCGCTGCCGTGCCACATTGAACGACAGCGAAGAAAGCATTCCGCTCGATCAGAAACTTGTTTATCAACAAGTCCAGGAGATGGCTGTGCGCGGTCTTCGCGTGCTAGCCTTTGCCAGTAAGATTCCCAATGCGCCAACCTCATCAGTCAGTCACAGCGATGTGAAAGGCGGCCTGACCTTCCTCGGCCTGCAGGCGATGATGGATCCTCCCAGACAGGAAGCGATCACGGCCGTACGCGCCTGTCAGCAGGCTGGGGTCCAGGTAAAGATGATCACCGGCGATCATGTGGTGACCGCCGCAGCCATCGCTCATCAGATCGGCCTGAAAGGTGCCACAAGGGACAATCTGGATAATTTTGCTATCAGCGGCCACGATCTGGCCAAGCTATCCGATCAGGAATTGGTAGAGATCGCTGGCAAGGCAGCCGTGTTCGCCCGTGTTTCCCCCGAACAGAAACTGCGTCTGGTGGAGGCGTTGCAGGCCCACGGGCATGTTGTGGCGATGACAGGCGATGGCGTCAACGACGCACCTGCCCTCAAGCAGGCCGATATCGGTGTAGCCATGGGCATGGGGGGAACCGAGGTCGCCAAGGAGGCCGCCGACATGGTGCTGACCGACGATAATTTCTCTACCATTGAGGCGGCTGTCGAGGAAGGGCGCGCAGTGTTCGACAATCTGGTTAAATTCATCACCTGGACGCTTCCCACCAATGTGGGAGAAGGTCTGGTGATCATGCTTGCAGTTTTTCTCGGCGTCGCACTACCCATCACCCCGGTGCAAATTCTTTGGATAAACATGACGACAGCCGTATTGCTGGGTCTGATGCTCGCCTTCGAAGGCAAGGAACCGGGCATTATGGCGCGCCCGCCCCGCCGACCGGAAACACCTGTGATCACTCGTGATCTCGCCATACGTATCGGGCTGGTGAGTTTAATGCTAGTAACCGGTGCCTTTGGCCTTTTCGAATGGGTTTTGATCCAGGGACAGAGCCTCGAAATCGCAAGAACCGTGGCGGTGAACATGTTTGTTTTCGGCGAGCTATTCTATCTGTTCAACTGCCGCTCGCTGCGCTACAGCATGTTCCAGCTGGGCGTATTCTCCAACCGATGGCTGATCCTGGGCGTGACGGTGATGGCTGGGTTGCAGTTACTCATGACCTACGCCCCAACGATGAACCTGCTGTTCGGAACCGCCCCGATTGGTCTTGTAGAATGGAGTTGGATACTGGGCGGGGGCCTCACTATTTATTCCGTAGTGGACATTGAAAAACGGCTGCGCCGTCGTACTGACAAGCGTGGTACCCCAAATTGCATGAAGAGATGGATGCAGACGCTGCTTACTCGGTCGCGTGATCAACAACCGGAGCCA
>JARFQK010000212.1 GCA_029287815.1 Gammaproteobacteria bacterium | reverse complement strand
GCAGAACTTGTCGTTCGTGTTGGTCTGTCTTCACTACCGGGCACGCCCAATAGTGATGGCCGATGGTTTGATCCCGGGGTATAGCTTGATGAGCTTCTCACGGATCTTCGGTGCACCCCAGGTCATATGCTCCCGCTTGATCCGCAGGATCGCGGTCTCCACCTGGAACGGTAGCTTGTTGGGAGGGCGGTAGGGGCTCCGGGCCCGGTCCTCCAGCCCCGATGGCCTTCATCCTTGTAACGATTGAAAATTTTGTAGCCCGTCTTGCGGGAGATGCCAAACTCCCGGCACAGTGGTGCCATCTTCTCACCATCGATCAGGCGGGCCACAAAGCGGAGACATTCATCCATGCGATTACACTCATTCCAGGGCATCCGGGGACCTCCCCAAATGCCGAATTGTGTATCCTATGTGCCCGGAATACTCTGTAACCTATGTCTAAGGAAGCTAAATAATCAATCAGTTAGCACACTCCATCCTGATAAATTCACTAATCTTACGAATCTGGTCTCATCGTCCAAGCCATAAAAAGCTGGGCAAGATTGAATATTTGTAAAAAGTCAGGAATCTGAACCCCACTGTTTATTGGAGCTACACCCTCGTGTAGAAATTCGTGCAGGTTTACATACTCGAAACATGCGTTTACGAAGGCGGGTACTGCTTTGCCCAGTGTTTCGCGATTTCATCACGACGGCAGATCCAGACTTTGCCATGGCCGGCAACGTAATCAAGGAATTTCACCAGCGCCATAGTCCTGGCCGGATGACCACTGATACGTCCGTGCAGACCGACACTCATCAACTTCGGGCTATGGCTGCCCTCGTTGTAGAGAAAATCGAAAGCGTCCTTCAATAACGTATAGAAATCCTGCCCATTGCTAACGCCATTCGGCAGTAGGTAGCGCATGTCGTTATTCACCAGGGTGTAGGGGATCACCAGATAGGGACGTGGCCCGGGTGACCAGTATGGCAAGTCATCGTTATATGCATCCGAGTCATAGAGAAAACCGCCCGCCTCGCGCAGCAACTGCCGGGTATTGGCACTGGCTCTTCCGGTATACCAGCCAACGGGGCGCTTACCGGAGACCTGTTCGATTAATTCTATAGTTCGCTGAATATGCTCTCGCTCTAACTCCTCCGGGATGCGTTGGTAGTCGAGCCATCGATAACCGTGCCCGGCGAGCTCATGTCCACCATCGGCCAAGGCGGCGCCCAGTTCAGGGACCAGCTCCAGAGCACGGCCGACCACGAAAGCCGTGACTGGCAAACCACGTTGTTGAAACTGGCGCAAGATACGCCAGGAGCCGGCGCGCGCACCATACTCATACATACTTTCGACACTGAGGTCCCGCTCATCCTGGCGTGCCGGCCTGCCATACAACTCATGTAAATAGGCCTCTGAATGGGCATCGCCATTGATGGGTGACGATTCAGCGCCTTCCTCGATGTTCAGCACAAACTGAAGCGCCACGCGAGCACTATTCGGCCAGCGGGGATGTGGTGGCGTTTCTCCATACCCGACTAGATCGCGCGACGACATTGCTCAGCCAAGCTCAAACGTGGTTACTCCGAAGATACGATCGCTTGCCACTGAAGGCGTGGGACCGAGATACATGCGAGCACAACCGAACACCTCCTGCATGTCGAACTTCCTGGCTAGAGCTGTCGCAGCGGGATTGTTTTCGGGCGCATCCAGAAACACGGGCTCCCCCGGCGCTAACCCGATCAGCGCGGTGTAGAGCTTTTCAGCGCAGATCGCATCATCAACGAACAGGGGGCCGATCTTGCATCCCTCGCGGCAACGGCGGATCACACCAAAGCCGGCAAGACGATCGTCTTCCACCACACCCAAAGCCAGGCTATCTGGCTGCGATATCCAGGCTTTCATAAACGCAGGCCGAGGCGCAGGGAAACATTGGCTGTCATAGGCCAGAACAGCATCGAAAGGAACTTCTTGCAGGGAAACGATTGAGGCGTCGGGCCTCGAGTCAACACCGGTAGACTGAAAGCGGATATCCCGGTGGGAGAATACGAACCCCCCCCTGGCATAATAGGCTTGCATGTCGAACACCCCGTCCATGCCGATTGCTGCACCCGGCTCGAGTCGGTTCAACAGGCGCTCCTTTCGAATATGCCACAAGCTGTTGCCGAACCCTCGTCCACGATATTCGGGTCTGACGATGAAAAACCCCATGAATCCGAATTTACCATCATAGGAGGTAATGGCACCGCCACCGATCATCTCGCCGTCCAGCTCGGCAGCAACATAGGCATCGGGGTCTGTTTGCCAGAATATCTCCGCATCATGCAGACCCGGATTCCAGCCTTCACGGGCGGCCCATTCCACCAACTCATCGACCTCGGCGCGGGTCATATTGCGAATCTGTAGACCATTGTTCACTTTCTGCCTCCCGTTAGCCTGACCGATTTTCAGGTCCAGCATTATTCAGAAATATTTCAGTTTAATGCATTGCCTGGCTGCTATCGATTACCATTGGTGACGGAAGAGCTTTGTAGCTTACAGGCAACCGATCAGTCAGCCCGGGGTTACAACTGCCTACATTCGGCCAATGAAGGCCTTGTGTTACCGGTCCGTTTATTTCGCTCCCGAAGCATTGTCCATCCAGCGCTTGAAATTACGGTAAGAACCGAGTTTATTGATGCTTGTCGATTGCATGCTGCCATTGGAGGTATCGGCATGAAACCAGGTGCCGAGTATTTTTGATGGTGGCAGGTTAAATTGTTTGCGGAATTTTCGGTTGAAGGCCCTGGGGTCATTGTAACCCCACCCGGCAGCGATCTCACCGACGGTCACAAGCTGAGGGTTGGCGTACCTCAGTTCAGAGTAGCAACGCTCCAGTCGTAGCCGGTCAATATAGCGCTTGAGACCACCATGTTCTTTAAACTGGCGAAATAGCGTGGCACGGGATACATGAAAATGCTGGCACAATTGTTCGATGCTCACTTCACCACGAAGTTGCGTCCGCAGATACCGCTCCATTTCACTCAACTTCGAATTCCCACGCGCCTGAACCTGGTTACCATTACTCATCATGCCATTGAGCAAGCCGAGGAATCCCCGACTCATGACATCGGCTCCGGTCATGTCTAAATTAGCGAGCTGATCAAACATGTTCGACCAGGTCTCCCACAGAAATTTTCCCTCGGGATCGGACATGGACCAGGACAGGATCGGGTTATGGACATTAAAAAGGTGGCTGAAATTCAAGTTCTGACGTGGAATCATCAGCCCACGTATGTGCATGTCGATCGTCTGGGATTCAAAAGTGTATGCCCAGTCACGCAAGTAAATGTTGCCTGGCAGCAAGCGCATGATGCCGTGCTCCATCTGAAGCATTTCCTCGCCAGACAGTTGGGCATGCAGCACAAGGAAGTCTTTGTTATCCCCCTGCAGGTGTTGTTGAATGCGCCGGAACCGGGCATTCTGGCATTTGAAATCGGTAAACATTAAATCGTTTACCTGATAACCAAAAGTCTCGACCATGAAATTGCTTTCGTCACCCAGGGCTTGAGCCTCGTAGACAGAAGCTGTCATTTGCTGAAATGCGGCGAGCTGACTCCCGGCTGGATAATCCCGCGAATTGAAAGCATCAAAAGCTAGTTTTTTCATATCACAAGATAGCTGGGGCCGTGGTTAAAACAGTCATTATTTACCCAAAGATGAGACTCACAGCCTAACAAACCTGTCCGTTACGATGATAGTATGTCTCTCTGGGACAAAGCGCTGTCAGCCAAATCAGTGCTGATGCGATTCCTCATTGACTGAATAAGTAGCTGGAAAGGTTGGTCTGGGTATGCCGATAGCGCAGGTCCGCCACTGAACGTGGCAGAAAATGGACCGGATTGGAGAACATTAACGATGAAGAAAGCACAAACATCCTCAGAAAGCGAGAACGAGACAACGGAATTGAATGAACGCATCGAGCGTCTCTCCCTGCGCCAGCGCCTCGCGGATCGTCTGCGCCAGGTCATCGGGAATCCGGTCATCGAACAGAAGGAGCTCGCCGCTTTCGACATCGTGATGAGTCGTCGTGATGTGCTGAAACTTGGCCGGAACTCGCTCGTGGTGGCGGGCCTTGTCTCCGCCGGTGTACCACCGACAGTCTGGGCGCGACGTGATCCCTCGCTCGGCGTGCATCCCTGTGAGGTCGGACTGACGGCCGAGGAGCAGGCCTCGGTCACCAAGGCGGTCGACGTCAGTATCGGCACCGAGCTGTTCCAGCAGACCATCTACGCCGAACCGGTGGTGTCGCCCCAGGCCTCCGCAACGCATGCGGTGATCGAGGGGGCCCGGCATCGATACCGGCTGCAGAGCGCGCTGGACTCCCTCACCCCGACCGAGGCCCAGTTCCTGGACTCGGGTCACCACTGGGGACCAGCGGAGCTGGTGCAGCTCGAGGAGACCGAGAATGGCTGGGAGCTGGCCCACTACCGCCACCCGTGGAGCGCGCGCGAGGACGGTGCCACCACCGACGGCATGGTGCGCGAGGTGATCATGACCGCCGCGGA
>JARFQK010000139.1 GCA_029287815.1 Gammaproteobacteria bacterium | reverse complement strand
ATATTATGGGCGCCGATCCCAACACCTTCTTGTTCGACGAGGGTGAAATGTATTATGTCGACATCTTCGAGCATATAATCAATGCTTATGACAATCAGGTGCTACTGTAACAAAATGACAACAGCACTATCAACTAAATATCATGGGGACAGACTCGTTTATACCGCATTGCCTGTATCAACGAGTCTGACCCCTTGATCTTTAGTTGATCGTGCTGTTCTCTTTTTCTTCCAGTAGCACCTGATTGTCATAAGCATTGAGTATCTGCTCGAAGATGTCGACTTCATCCATTTCACCCTCGTCGAACTCGAAGGTGTTGGGATCGGCGCCCATAATCTGTTCGAAGCGGTTGATCTCCGCCTCGAGGTCGGGGGAGAGCTTGAGTGCTTTCATGTACATGTTTCTCGCTTCAACAGTGAACGCGTCCCTGAAATCGGGATCACGGTTCAGCCGATCACGGGTTTCTTTTTTTTTCTGTTCCGACAGTGGCATCGTTGCGGGTATTCCTAGTCAGTGACCGTAGCGTTATTGAAATGTTCCAGTGCTTCGCCGTTGTCCAGCACTTCACGTATTCTACCAGCAGCATCCACGAGATTGCTGTGGCGTTTCAAGTGCCACAATGCAATGGCGCCCGAGTAGACCAGCGCATCGTAAGTGCTCCCCGGCTGGCCGCCGAGCGCCTGCAACCCGGCTTCGGCGGCTTGCTGTGCCGCGCTATCAACATCGAAGTCGGCGCCGACGTCATCACCGGCAGGCCGAGGCGGTAGATCCTCAGGTAATGGCGTCGCCCGAACAGCTTGTTCGATACCAATATCGGCCGGATCAAATTCTTGTTCCTGTTCCGGGCCCAGGTCATGGTAGAAAACCATTTTCCCTTTTTGCCGCAAGGACGGAATGATACCACCTTCGATGCCGCGCACCAGAAGCGCGGTATCGAAGCCCGCGTGTCTCGCCAGCATTGTGTAGACGCGCGTATAAGGTTTGTGAACGTAGCCCGACATGAAATGCGTCTTTGATTTGCCGCGGATCGGGCCGGTCAAGACTTCGACCGTGGTGATGGCCTGGCGCTTGACGATTTTCGTCCTCAGCGTATTCAGGTCGTGCAGTTGTGGGCAATAGGCATCCTGATCGACATAGCTCCAGCCGATGTTGCTGTCGCCGAGTCGGGCTGCCGCCTGTTCGACTGTCAGGTCAACCGGCACGCCCGCTGCTCGGAGCACGCGACGATGGGTGATGCCGAATTTCGGGCCCATGGTTTCGACACCGTGCGAGACCGTGTGAATGCCGCATGAAGCCAATACGGCCGGCACGAACGGCGCTGCTGGCAACGAACGATTGTAACCGTTGTATGGATCGGACAAATCGAGGACTTCGTCGACCGGCGCGGTAACGCGAACGCTGATATCGCGAATCGCGTCGAGGATCCCCCGGTTTTCCTCATCGGTTTCACGCTTCATGCGCAGCGCAATCAGGAAAATAGCAGCCTGCACCGGGTCAACCGCATTATCGAGGACCGCGCGCATGCCGGCGCGGGCTTCCTGCTGCGAGATGTCCTTGCTCATGTCCGGGCCGGTCGCGATGCGTTGAATGATCGAACGCATGATGGTTTTCGGATCCTGATGCAGTAATTCCTCGACTTCACTCATGATTACACCTGTTGCACTTGTAGCAATATCTCGTCTCCGACGATCTTCACTGGGTAGGTCGTCACCGGGTCTTCGGCTGGCTCGTCCAGGGCCGCACCGCTGTTCAGGTCGAAGCGGCTGCCGTGCAGCGGGCACTTGATGCATTCGCCGTGCAGCGAACCTTTCGACAGCGAGGCATCCTCATGGCTGCACATGTCGTCAACGGCAAACACCTTGCCATCGACATAGGCCAGGGCGATGCGCAAGCCGTGTGTCTTGACACATAGCAGTTTGCTGGTTTTCAGGTCGTTGAGGCTGGCGACAACGGTGAATGGGCTAGCCCGCATTTCTCACCAGGATCACGGGAGCAGGCGCAGGATTCGTGTTCGTAAGCGCCGCTCTGGAGCGAAAAGCATAGCCATAGCTATGGTTTGAGTGAAGAGCAAGCTTTCGGACACGAAGACCCGCCTGAACCGTGATAGGCACTGTTGAAAAACACACTGTATTTTTGATCATTCGAGTTCTCTCAAAAGAGCCAATGCCTTACCAGTTCTCGACGCCGCCTGGTGAGAAATGCGGGCTAGGCATGCAGTCAGCTATGGTACCGGATTAATTGCGCGCATTATGGCATTTCAGGGCAAGATAAAAAACCGAATGCTGTTGTTGGCTTGTGAGCGGAGTTTTGGTTAGTCAACCGAGCAGGGTGTCCTTGGCCTGATTGATTTGTGCTGCCAGATAGTCTGAGCCGCCACGGTCCGGGTGCACTCTTTGTATCATGCGTTTGTGCGCCTTGATGATTTCTTCCCTGCTGGCCCCGGCTTTGATGCCCAGGATCTCTCGGGCCTCTTCGGCCGTCATTTTTCCGGGATTGCTGCGGCGGCCGGTGGATTGCTGTCCTGGCTGGCGGTCGCCCTGGCTGCCGAATTGCTGGCGAACGCGATTGATTAGCGGCAGATAACGCAGCGCACTGATCACGCGTGGCATCAACGCAGCGATGGTGCCGCCAACGGCGTATAGCCAGTGCATGCGGCCAGTCGCGGCGAGCAAAAACAGCGCGCCGATGATCACGCCGGCGCTGCTATAAAAAATCAGTCGCTTACGTTTGTCAGCCGGTGCTCTGGAGATCTTGTACCAGAGCAGCAGACCGAGCGTTACAATCGCAAGGATGATGACAGTGCGTGCCATTACAGACCCCGCTGATCACGTTCAACCTGCTGCAGGCGCGCGTTGAACGTTTCCGATTAGAGACACACAACCCCGGTGCTCACGCCTTCAAAACGCGGTCGACCGTCTTGCCGATATCTGCCGGGTTGCGTACTACATGGACACCAAGTTCCTCCATGCGGTTCATTTTGGCCTCGGCTGTGTCCGCTTCGCCGGATATGATCGCACCGGCATGGCCCATGCGGCGGCCGGTTGGCGCCGATACCCCGGCGATGAAACCGATCACGGGTTTGTTCATGTTCGCACTGGCCCATTCGGCCGCGTCGACTTCCTGAGTGCCGCCGATCTCTCCGATCAGCACCAC
>JARFQK010000114.1 GCA_029287815.1 Gammaproteobacteria bacterium | reverse complement strand
TCGGTGCAGTGATCGGCAGTTTTCTGTTCGGATTACTCGGCGTAGCGGTCGGTGGATTCGTCGGTTCGTTGATTACAGCGACAGTTGGTGCTGTGGCCCTGCTTTTCGTGATCGGTCTATTGAAGAAGAGTTAACCCGCATAATTTTCACATGCGCTTCCCGGTCACACGGTAAACGCATGAAACCGCGAGACACGGCTTTTCAGGTCACAGCTGTCGAGAATATTGCTACACCTGCTCCGTTGACGCCAGTCCTGGTCAAGTTTTACCGAACCAGAACTCCTCGCTCTTATTCAGAAATTCATCATAACGCATGTAATGCGAGCCATCACAGGAGAAATTCAGACCGATCATGCCATTGATGATATTCAACGAGCCTGCCCTTAAATAGACGGTATCATCGGCAAAACGCAAAGTGCGGAACATGTTGAAGACGTCCATGATTCGCTCCTTGGGAACGATCGCGCGTTCCGGGTAGGGATGTCCCGGGTAAGCCAGGCAGATATCGGGGTCAGTCAGTTCATCGATGCTCAGAATGCGATAGATGAACGGGTCATCCACCGTCCAGATCGTGCCACGGTTGCTGGAGAAGTGCAGCTTGCCGTGAAACACGCCGTGCTCGCACATCAGTTCATTCATGATCGGCAGTACCTGATCGAGTCGGCCATCCATAATACTTTCGACCCGTTGTTGCAGAAAAAGGCCGCTGCGAATCGCTGGATCACCCTTGATTTGTCGCCACTCGTCCGGTTCGGAGCAGGCCTCGGCGCTGTGCGGTAGCTCGCGCGTATCGAAATCAGCACCGAGATAACCCACACGCCTGCCTTTTCGGTTACGGATAACCTGAATCGCGGTCAATGAAGGACGCTTCTTGTTTTTGCTGATGTAAGCTTCGGAGAGCTTGAAGTCTGTCGTGCCAATAATGCCCTGCATATAGGGCCGTTCACTGCGGTCACGGCCGAAGTGTGCGTGATCGACGCCATCGCGCGTAATGTTGTCGGTGATCTGCAAGCCGTCCGCATTGAGAACATAGAGGTGCTTGCAATAAGACAGTGTCGGGAACGCATTGATCAGCAGGGTTTCCAGCGCAATCCGCGAGTCGATCACCTCAGCGCAGCGTTTTGCCAGGTCGTGCATCGCCTGGCCCAGTAAAACAGTCAGCATCTCGCGCTGCAGTTTTATCGATTTTTGAAGCGTGGTTGAAGACAAAATAGTGAGTTCCTACACAAGCGATGAAATAAGCGGCATCCAGATTCTCAGCTGTTCTTACTATTAATCTGGCTAAGTTTTTCGCTCCGTGTCTTTGATGAGCGCGTCCAGATGCTCGCGCAGTGCGTACAGGTCCTGCCTGATCAGATCGATATCTTCCTTGCTCGACATCTGGTGATGTCGGCTGGATGCATCCTGCTCCTTCACGGTAGCGATTGCGTCGACGATAATGCCGATGAACAGGTTCAAGACCGTGAAAGTCGTGACTGCGATGAACGGGATAAAGAAGATCCACGCATAAGGGTAAACCTCCATAACCGGGCGCACGATACCCATGGACCAGGATTCGAGCGTCATGATCTGGAACAGCGTGTACATGGAGCGGCCTAGGTTGCCGAACCAACCCGGGAAGGCTTCTCCAAACAATGTCGTGCTGATCACGGCGCCGATGTAGAAAAAAATAACCAGCAAGCCACCAACCGAACCGACACCTGGTATTGCAATCAGCATGCCGGCGACGACGCGCCGTATCGAGTCGACGGTTGTGACCAGTCGCAACACTCGGAAAATGCGAAAAGCGCGCAGAATAGACAACTGACCGGTTGCGGGTAGCAGTGCGATTCCAACGATCACGAAGTCAAACACATTCCATCCCTGCTTGAAGAATGACAGCCGATAGACATACATTTTCATCAGCAATTCGATCACAAAAATCAGCAAACAGAGCTGATCGATCCTCTCGAGCCAATTGACCGTGGTTGCGCTCAAGCCTGTCATGGTCTCAATACCCAGGACAGCACCATTGATCAGGATGACGACGATGACAAAATTATGAAACCAGTGGGAGTCGACAACTTGTTTTATCATGATCACTTGAAGTGTTGGCTAATTCAGCTTGACGGATTGTAAAACCGGGGTGCGCGCATCTCTTTTTAGCCGGATGCTAGGACTGCCGGCATTGATTCGGCTTCAAAACTTGAACTCTATGCCCAGCGAGAGCGAATTTGGACGACCGCCAAAGACGGTCTTCACTTCGTCGCCATGCCCGCCATCGACCGCGGGAAATTTCGCGTTGGCGTCATTTTGAGTCGCGGTGTAGGCGAGGTACAACTTGGTTTTGTCGTTCAATTCGTGATAGGCAGCTGCGCTGATATTGCTGCCACCGGTCTCGGTCGTGTTGGCTGCATTGTCAGCGACAAGGTATTGCAATCGCAGGTCCCAATCCTCGATGAAGCCCCATTTCCAGTTCACACCGTACGCTTTGCGGCTGAACTCGTTGACGATACTGGGATCGATGTCCTCATATATCGCACCGAGGCGGTGACGTGCGAGGTTCCATACTGCTGCAATACGGTATGCGTTGCCATCGATGATGTAGGAGTGCCCGGTCCAGTCCTCGTAAGCGAGCGATAAGGTGATATCGGCAATACGCCACCACAATCCGGCGCCAAACATCTCGTCTTTATTGTTGTCGACGGTGCCGGCATTTGTGCCGTCGTCCTCCGGATCGACCGCATACATGGCCTGAATCTTGAGAGCAGGCTCGTGATCGTATTGGTACATGATCATATTCTTGGCTCGCTCATTGAGCTGGTTGCCTGACTGATAGCCGGCGCCAAGGATTGCGCGTCGATCGCCGATGGTATCACCAAATAGTCCCCATTTTGAACCGATACTTTTGAACGGCGTGTCATGAATGCCTGCTCGCAGGCTTCCCCAGTCACCCGTCAAGCCGACAAAAGAGTTACGGTCGGCAAAATTGCCTTTCGAGCTATCATCGATCCGGACCTCCTGTTCGATCTGATATATCACCTGCTGGTACTGACCTTTCAGTCCCACGCGTGATGAATTGCTCGAAACGCTGACGCCGTCCTGATAAGTGTCATCATTCAGGCCGTCGGTATCACTGTTATCGATCGACACGTGAATCTTGCCGTACACGTGCAATAGATCACCGACAACTTCTGCCGCAATCGAAGTCGATGAATGGCAGGTCAGTGCGCATATCGCGATCAGGTGTGCGAATAGTTTTCTTATAGTTATGCTGTACATAGGCATGGTTTCGGAGTCGTAAAGAGTAGTTGTAATCAGGGCCGCGATTTTACGTAACATATGGCGGTGTTATCAATCGCGATCGGGTGATTATGGAGCTGGCACCCGGAGAATCGCCTTACGCTCGAAGTGCGTGCGGCTGCAACGGGACATCAGAGGGGTTTTCGTACTTACGCCATGCGCGCCCTCGCTGGCGATCGCCACGTCGGCGTCGCGGCTGCCAATGAGACGATCCTGCGCGTTTTGCTGTAGGGGGTATGGCTGTTTCACTGTAGCCCGTATTTGTCGAAATCAGGGACATATACGGGCTGAGTGAACAATTTTTCGTGTTTTTACTCCTGGCCGCTCATGAAACCTTCCATCAAGCCATCACATCGACTTGTTTTGATACAAAGGGTAGCGAATCGACGACCAGGGATCGGCGACGATATTTCTGGTTGTTGCGTTTTCGCCCGATTCGACGTGTTACGGTTCGGCTCGCGCGATCGGCGGCTCGACTGATCGCCGCGTATAAATTGGTTTGGGTATCTTCGATCACGACATCGGCTTGTCCAGGCAGCGATACCTGAATCTGGCAACGTTTGTCATTGCCGCCGCGTGGGCCATTGACATCCGAAAGCCTGACCAGAATACGCCGAATTTGGTCGTACCGCGTACTCAGGGCGAAGCCCAGGCGTGTTTCGATGTGACTACGCAAAGCCTGCGTCAGTGAGAAATTGCGGGCGTGTATTTCGATCTGCATAGTGTCTCCTATTAGTTTTTCTGCTTAATTGTAGCTTCAGCTTAGCGTCCTGCCAGCCGCAGGAATAGTCGAATATTTCTATCTGATTATTCGAATAATTCGAAGTGCTGTCGGATGGCTGGGCGCGAGATCCGGCATCTCTCGGCGCCTCCGCGTCTCTGCGGTTCATACGTTTGTGGGAGAATCCTGCCTTGCAGACGAAGCTGAATCGACGAAATTCCGATCACATACAGCATTGACGGAATGCGGTTATCGCCAGAAAATGCGAGCGAGTCGCCAAAACACGCTGATATTTCAGGTTGATGAAAGGCGCGTTTCATCACGCGAGCCGCTGTCGAACAAAGTCAGCTCCCAATAGTTGGCGTTGATGTCGTGACGCAAAATGTAGATACCATCGTCGCTACCGCGTACTTTGAAATAGCGGTAATCCGGATCGAGCCAGCGGTCGATTATTTCGACTATCTCGATCCTGCGCGTTCCTATGAAGAAGCGTTTCGGTGACTCATCGGCCCGGTAACCCGCGTAGCATTCGACGCTCGATACAGGTATTTGCCGTTCATTCTGTTTGCTTTTTGCGTTCTTATCCATCAACGTTGTCGCTGAGCCTCGCCGTGAAAGATTCGACTCATTTACCAAGAGTCCAGCCACCTGCGGCTTTGTCGAGCATCCAGCCGCTGCAAACCGTATTTTGAGGCCGTCGCCCGCGCTCGCTGATACTCTTCCAGCGTTAATGATCTGTCCAGCGGCGGGTTCTTCGCAGCTCGGTAACAGGGGTGGTACTGGTCCATCAGGTTCAGGTAAGTGTTCGGTGATACGTGTTTAGCGATGAATGCCAGAACCCGATCGGTTCTCGCAAGATTGTCTGGTAATACCAGGTGGCGGATCAACAGGCCGCGTTGTGCAATACCACGATCGTCCATTGCGAGGTCACCGACCTGGCGGTGCATTTCGATGACTGCTGTTTGATTGAACTCGACGTAATCGCGAACCTTGGAATAACGCCTTGCCGCAACTGAGTCTCCGTATTTCATGTCCGGCATGTAGATGTCGACGATGCCGTCGAGCAATCTTAATGCCTCAAGGCTGTCGTAACCCCCGGTGTTGTAGACCAGTGGTAGGTGGAGACCTTTTCGTGCGGCGACTTCTACTGCAGCGATGATTGGTGCGACAACATGGCTTGGCGACACCAGATTGATATTGTGGCAGCCTTCCTGTTGCAGGCTCAGCATCATGTCGGCCAGTTCATCCACTTCGGCCTGATGGCCGATGCCTCTCTGACTTATTTCCCAGTTCTGGCAGTAAACACAACGCAGATTGCACCAGCTGAAGAATATCGTGCCTGAACCACGAGTGCCTCGAATTGGGTCCTCTTCACCGTGGTGTGGACCGAGGCTGTAAACGACCGCGCGTTCGCCGGTGCGGCAGACAGCGCCTTGACGCGTTTTCAGGCGGTTGATGCGGCAATACCGGGCACAAAGATCGCAAGTTTCCATATGCTGCCGAGCAGAAGCTGCACGTTCGGTCAGTTCGCCCGCATCTCGCAGCATAAGGTAGGCTGGCGTGTCATGCGGGTGGCTGGTTCGTGCCTTCATGGTGTAAGGTGGCGAGGAAGCAGATCGTGTCATTAAGAATATCAGTTTAACCTGCGTGGACGCTACCGTCCGCTGTGATCGATACGAACGAGAGCATCCGTGCGTGGAGGGGGCCGCTCATGATGGTACCGATTCAGTGCCTGTGATACGTCATATTCTGTATCTCAAGTTTACCCTATTGGTAGTGCTGCTAACTGCTCAAGTGCACGGGCAAGACCAGGCCAAAGGTCTGGCGCAAGGCAAAACGGTTCACAGCATCGATGCCGGGCGTCTCAGCGACGTACTCTATGATGCCGTACGTGCGGGATTGCCGGGTGTCTCATTGAGAATCAGTGGTCCGGATATCGGTTTTGCGGCGTAGCTGGCATCAAGCGCGCGCATGGCTATGTGAAGCGGTTTGGCCGTACTATCGATACCTTCCCGTGGTATCGTCATTACGATTTGGCGGATGCGGGCATACACAGCACACCCGCCGACCTGGCCCATTTCATCAGGACGCTGTTCAGTACTGATGCGCTTCTAAGCAAGCGTATCGGAGCAGTGATGACAGATGTGCCCGCATCAGTTGCTTCAGCTTCAGAATATGGTATCGGCATCTATGTACAGCACAATCCCTGGGGCTTTGGCTTGCGCTGGTACACGCATGACGGTATGGACCCGGGCTACCATGCGGATATGATGTACCTTCCAGATTTTGATGTAGCCATTGTGTTATTGGCCAATGGGAGCATGGGTGAGGCGACGCAGATTTATGAAGAACTGATCACGGCTGTAGTCGACACAGTACTCGATAGAGGGGTCAGTAATTGACCATGGTCGCTTTGGTCAGCACCAGTTTGCCATCGCGGAAGTCTGCCAACGCCTGTTCGATTTCATCGCGCGTGTTCATCACAAATGGGCCATACTGTACGATCGGCTCGCCGATCGCACGACCAGCAACGAGCAGAAAGCGTGTGTGATCCTTACTTGCTGTCACCGTAACCCGCTCACCTTTGTCGAGCACTGCCAGTTGTCTTTCATTGAGCAGGTGTTCGCCGATCCTGGTTGCGCCTTCGAATGTGTACACGAAGGCGGTGTGGGCTTCTGGTAAAGGCTGAACAAAGTTCTTGCCATTCTCCAGGGTTACGTCCAGGAAAATGAAAGCGGTGTTCGGGTCAGATACCGGGCCCTGCAGGTGATTGAAATTACCTGCAATGACCCGAACCGCGGCGCCATTTTCCGCGGATTCGGGAATGGACCGAGCGCGCACGTCCTGATATTCCGGGGGGGTCATTTTCTGATCAGCGGGCAAGTTGATCCAGAGCTGAAATCCGCGCATACGTCCGCTCTCCTGTTGCGGCATTTCAGAATGAATCACGCCGCTGCCGGCTTTCATCCACTGAGCGCCGCCAGGCCCCAAATCACCTTGATTGTTCATGCTATCGCGGTGACGCATATGGCCATCGAGCATGTAGGTGAAGGTATTGAAACCGCGGTGTGGGTGATCAGGAAAACCGGCGATGTAGTCATCCGGATTGTCTGTATTGAACTGATCCAGCATCAGAAACGGGTCCAGGTTGCGTCTCGGCAGGGTACCGATAGAGCGAAATACCCGTACACCGGCACCTTCGGTAACTTCCTGTGCGGGTACAATTTGTACGACGGTTCGACTTGTCATGGCGCTATCCTCCGAAGACCGGTTAATGCCAGGAAATTGATCACAGCGCGTCTGTATTGACCGTGTCTTGGTCGCGCTGATGTGGCGCCGCGAAATCGATTTCCGGTCCGCAGGGCACAATGCCCGTCGGGTTGATCATCTTATGGCTGCCGAAATAGTGCGTCTTAATGTGATCGAAGTTGACGGTTTCGGCGACACCCTCGACCTGGTAAAGCTCTCGGGTATAAGCCCAAAGATTCGGAAAATCGATCAGACGCTGACGATTGCATTTGAAATGGCTGTAATACACCGGGTCGAAGCGCAACAGCGTTGGGAACAAACGCCAGTCCGCTTCGGTGATTTGATCGCCAACCAGATAGCGTTGCTTCGACAAGTGACTTTCCAGCATATCCAATGTGCCAAAAAGCGCTGCGTAGGCTTTTTCGTAGGCTTGCTGCGTCGTCGCGAAGCCGGACCGATAGACACCATTGTTCACAGTGTCGTACACCACCTGGTTGATCACATCGATGTCATCACGAAGCGGTTGCGGATAGAAATCGACGTCGGCATTTCCCCATTGGTCGAACGCTTTGTTCAACATGCGGATGATTTCGGATGACTCATTGTTGACGATCATCTTCCGGTGTCGATCGTACAACACCGGCACCGTGACGACGCCATCAAAGCCCGGTGCGCTGTGTTCGTACAATTGGTGTAACTTGGCAAAGCCATGCACGTGATCAGGTGTAGCGCCGGGGTATTCTCCGAAAACCCAGCTTTCAGCGGGCATCAACGGATGCACCACCGAAATTGAGATGACGTCTTGCAGTCCTTTGAGCGCCCGATAAATCAAAGTGCGATGTGCCCAAGGGCACGCGTAGGAAACGTAGAGGTGATAACGTCCTGGCTCTGCTTGAAACCCGCTATCTCCGCTTGGGCCGGCCGCGCCATCGGCGGTTACCCAATGGCGAAAACTGGATTCCCAGCGGACAAATTCTCCGGCGCTGTTGGTCTTCATGTGATACTCCGTATGAATGTTTCGTTGATCAATGGTGGGCGAGATTGCCGATCTGGGATTGGTCTGTGGTGTCCCCTTGTTACTGGCGTATGCCCTCGACCGACAAGATCAGCTCAAGCTCTTTGGCTTTTGGCCCAAGATCGTACGTGATGCCATAATCCGCGAGTGCGATGCGGGTTCGACCTTCGAAGCCGCGCCGGTAACCACCCCAGGGGTCCTCACCATGGCCAATGTGTTCAACATCGATAGTCACGGGTTTGGTCACCCCATGCAAGGTCAGGTCGCCTTTCAGAACTGCGGTGCCATCATCGTTTTCGCTGAACGCTGTGCTGACGAATTGAGCTTTTGGGTATTTCTCGACATCCAGAAAGTCATCGCCGCGCAGATGCTTGTCGCGTTCGGCATGGTTGGAATCAACGCTGGCGGTATCGATCTCTACCTGAACCGAGGCTTTGGAAGGATCCTTTTCGTCATATTCAAAACTGCCGCTGAAGGTATTGAAGCGGCCGGTTAGCCAGCTGAACCCCAGGTGCTGTATGCGGAACTGGATGAAGGCGTGTGAGCCTTTGGTGTCTATGATGTATTTGTCCGCGAATGCTTGAACGGGTAGCAGCAAAGCGGCTGTTAGTGCGAAAGCTGTAAATTTTCTCGTTGTCATAGTGAAATCTCCAATGTTGCTGTGATGTGGTTAATCTCGGTGCGTCCTGATACCAAGCATCCTGGTTAAAGTCCGGTCGCGGTCGAAGAAGTGGTGTTTTAGTGCAGCTATGGCGTGCAGGCTGGCAAGGCTGATGATAACCAGCGCCAGGTACCAGTGCACTTTGCCGGCCACGTCCTCCATATTGGGAATGTCTGATATCGTTGCAGGTACCGACAACACGCCGAAGACCTCGATCGGTTTTCCGTCGGCGGTTGATATCAGGTAGCCGCTGATCATCAGCGCGAACAGTAGCAGGTAAAGCAACCAATGAACGGCCTCTGCTACTTGGCGCTGCAATGTGCCGATGCCCGGTTCGTGGTCGGGTCTGACATTCACGATGCGCCACGACATCCGGATCACCAGTGTTATGAAGAGCAGGATGCCAATGCTTTTGTGAATATCTGGCGCACTTCGGTACCACTCGTCATAATAGGTCAAATCGGTCATCCAGGCGCCCAGGATGAACAGGCCAACCACGACGATGGCTACCAGCCAGTGTAGGAAAACCGCGACCACACCGTACCGGTTCGCGGTGTTGCGAATTGCTACGCGATGGTTCTCGGGACTCGAAACCGGTCCAGCGGATTCAAAGGTATTACTCATATTGTCGTCGGCACCATGGCTTTGGATATGGGTGTAGTCAAAACTTGATGTCGGTAGAGATTAATGCTGAACTTGCGATTCATAAATAGCCTTACATGCAATAGATTGTTACGATAGATGCAACAATATGATCTGGCCGCTCTGAACACCTTTGTGACCGTGGTCGATGCGGGTAGTTTTCATCGGGCCGCTGATCAACTGCAAGCCAGCGCTGCTGCCGTGAGTCGGCGCTTGTCCGGCCTGGAAAACGCGCTGGGTGTCAAACTGTTGAACCGTACGACCCGACAAATTGATTTGACAGAGGCGGGCAGGCAGTTCTACGCGGATGTCGTCAACATTCTCGCGTCGCTTGAAGAGGCCGAAGAGAAGCTCCAAACGGGCTGCGAGACCATCAAAGGGCAGCTGCGTATCGCTGCACCTTTGAGTTTCGGCGTCGCCCGTGTTGCGCCGATACTGCCTTTGTTCATGCAGCGGCATCCCCAGCTCAAAGTCCATCTGCAACTCGAAGATCGCCTCACCGATTTGATAGCCGAAGGTGTCGATGTTGCAATACGCATCGGTACGTTGAAAGACTCGACCTTGATCGCAACGCGTCTGGCTTCGATCCCTCGCGTATTCTGCGCCTCACCCGAATACCTGGCTCGGCACGGTGAGCCTGAGAAACCCGAAGATCTTGCCAGACACGCGTGCCTGCATTACAGCCTGCTGAGCACAAGAGAAGACTGGGACTTCTCGGCAAGTAGCTCATCAAACGAGATCGAGATCAGCGGGCCGCTGTCGACCAACAACGGTGAGGTTTTGCGAGAGGCTGCTGTCCAGGGTCTCGGAATTGCGATGATGCCAACGTTCCTCGTTACCGAGGCACTGGCCGATGGGCGGCTGCGATCCATACTCGACCGGTATTGCCCCAAACCCTTCGGCCTCTATGCGGTCCGTCCTTCCCGGCACTTCACGCCGATAAAGGTTAAGGCACTGATTGATTTCCTCAGGGGACGCCTGGGTGAAGCATCCAGAGAAGAGGTCAGCCCTAACTGACCCGCAAACTCCTGTCCCTGCCCCGCCTCTGTAATCCTGGCGCGAAATGCGCGAGTGTGGCTGGTTGGGCTTGATGTTGATCAGAGAAGGGTTTTATACTGCTGGTAGCTACCTGGCTTTTTGGGGAGGCGCGACGATCGCTCGATCATTGGCAGGCGCAGTTGAGGACAAGTGGATGACAAGCACTAGGCGCATCTCCGTCAGAGATGTGATGAAAAAGGAATACGGCACGATCAAAGGTAATGCGACTGTGAAAGAAGCACTACTGAAGATGCAGCAATTGAAAACCGCCGTGCTTGTGGTAGAGAAGCGGGATGTCAATGACGAATTTGGCTTGCTGCTGGTCTCGGACATCGCGCGCAAGGTGCTGGCGAATGACAGGGCATCCGATCGTGTCAACGTCTATGAAATTATGAATAAGCCGGCGGTATGCATCGACCCCGATATGGATATTCGCTACTGTTCGCGGTTGATGGCGCGATTCGATCTGATGCGGGCACTGGTTGTAAGGGATGAGGCTATCCTCGGCACTGTCAGCCCGCGTGCGCTGGTGCTGGAAGGTCTTGCGGCGATCGAGGCCGGCAACTGAAAATCAGCCGCGGTCAAACGCCGATTGTGCGCTGTCTCAATTTACCGTTCAACATTGCTGGTGCGCCGTTTCCACCAGGCGGGCTCGCGGCGTCGGCTGGTACGCCTCACGTCGCTTGCCTTTTCCTTAGAACAGATGCGATGAGTTCGATGATGGCGTCGTTGAAATTTTGCTTTAGGAAACTCTGATAATTCAAAGACAAATTAATCCGAGCTTCCTGTATTCTGTAGTCAATGTGTAAATAATACGGCTTAAAAATGATTCTTCGTTGATTCTGCTGGTTTTTCCAAGGAATTCCCGGTTTTATCCCTTTTATCAATCGGTTTGCGCTATGATGCGAAACTATCCTTTCAAAATTAGCAAGCGCAATCCTCAGTAAAGGCATTTCATATGAATCCACCCGTCGCAGGCGAAGCAGTAGAGACGCCAAACAGCACACCAGTCAATCACGACAAACTGGACTTGGTTCGTAACCACATTGCGTCTTGCGTCATTGGTCAGCAGCGGCTGGTTGAGGGCATGCTGATTTGCCTGCTCAGCGACGGTCATTTGCTCGTCGAAGGTCTGCCAGGCCTGGCCAAGACGACTGCAGTCAAGGCTCTGTCCGAGGCGATCGAGGGGAATTTTCATCGGGTTCAGTTCACGCCGGATCTGCTGCCATCAGACCTGGTCGGTACCGACATCTACCGACACGAAAAAGGTGCCTTCGAATTTCGCCCTGGTCCACTGTTTCACAATATTCTACTGGCTGACGAAATCAACCGTGCGCCGGCCAAGGTGCAATCGGCGTTGTTGGAAGCCATGGCGGAACGCCAGATCACGGTGGGTCAGACCAGCTATCCACTGCCTGACGTGTTCATGGTCTTGGGCACTCAGAATCCGATTGAACAGGAAGGCACCTACCATTTGCCGGAAGCACAACTGGACCGCTTCCTGATGCAGGTGCGCGCGGAACATCCGAGCCACGATGAGGAATTGCAGATTCTGGAACTGGACAATATGCGCCAGAAAGCGATCCCTGCGCAACCCCCTTCGGTGCTGTCCCAGGCCGATTTGACCGCAATGCGTACTGCTGCGGCCGGGCTCTACCTCGATCCGAAACTGAATCGATACATTGTCGACCTGGTGCAGGCCACGCGTGATCCCGTCGGATATGATGAGCAATTGGGCCGATGGATACGCTATGGCGCATCCCCCCGCGCTTCTATTGCGCTGGCCCGGTGCGCACGGTCTCTGGCCTGGATGCGTGGTGATGACTACGTCTCACCGGAGCACATCCAGCATGTTGCGCCGGAAATCCTGCGTCACCGGCTGCTGCTGACCTTCGAAGCCGAAGCAGAGGGTATCACCACCGATGATTTCATACAGCGCCTACTGACACTGGTCGCGATTCCATGACAGATGCGATGCACCCGCGCCTCGATGAATTGCTCGAGTTGCGGCATCAGGCGCACACGCTCGGGCTTGCCTCTCACCACCTCGTCAATACCACCTTCAGTGGCCTCTACGCGTCCGTATTCCGTGGTCAGGGCCTGAATTTCGAGGAAGTGCGCGAGTACCGCGAGGGTGATGATATTCGGAACATGGACTGGAAAGTCACCGCGCGCACGAATGAGCCGCATATGAAGGTCTACCGCGAGGAGCGCGAACGTAGCGTATTGCTATGCGTCGATCATGGGCCGCATATGTATTTCGGCACGCGCGGCACCTTCAAATCCGTTCAGGCTGCTCGCGCCGCTGCGCTGCTCGGCTGGGCGGCGAACAGTGTCAACGACCGTGTCGGTGGCATGCTGTTTGGTAACGCCGACACTGGACTGGTGCATTTTCAGCCGACCAAAGACCGGCGTGCGGTCTGGCGCCTGCTGAAGGAAATGGCTGATCCGGCTCGACGGGCCCAGCATGGCCTGGGCTGCCTCGATCTGGTATTGAAAAGGGCCGGGCGGGGCAGCGGGACCGGCGGCCTGATCTTCGTGATCAGCGACTTCAATTGCGAGCTCAAGGGGCTGGATAAGACCCTCGGCCAGGTTTGCCAGAAGCACTCGGTTGTCTTGGTGCCGGTGGACGATCCCGCCGATCGCGAGATCCCGTCGCTGGGACGGGCCATGTTTCGCGATGCCGAAGGCCGGCTGGTGGAAATCGATACCGACGATGTCAATGGCCAGCGTTTGTACCGGGAGCGTTGGGAAGCGCGCCGCGCACTGATGAATCAGGTCGCCAACCGACTCGGCGTCGCCGTGATTCCGGTGGAAACCTCAGCTGATGTCCACCACGCATTGATGACAGGCCTGGCGCTGCGGGCTCGCTTCAGGGCTTATTTGTGACACCGGAAAGCCTGACCAGTCGCCTGCACGATATCGAGGAGTTCGACCCAGTTAGCATCTGGCCGTTGGCGACTGGCTGGTGGCTGGTCATAGCAAGTACCGTTGTGCTGATCGTGCTCGTGATCGCTCTGCGTCGATGGCAGCCGAATTGGCAGCGCTATCTGCCGCGATACGGTTGGTCGCGCGATGCCGCGCGTGAACTGACTGAGCTGCGCGAACAGATCGGACACGCTGACGTCAAGGTCCTGACGGATCAATTCTCTGAATTGTTGCGGCGCATTGCGATCGCGCGCTGCGGGCGTGACCATTGCGCTGGTCTGCACGGTGAGCGCTGGTTATCATGGCTATCAGCACATGATCCCAATGGCTTCGACTGGCGCGAACGAGGTCGGGTCCTTTTGGAACTGCCTTATGCGCCGCCTGATGCTGCCCAGCGACCACCCGAGCTCAACGACTTGATCGATGCCGCACTGACCTGGACCTTGTATCCGAGAGCGTGCCGCTCACACGCGGAGGCGACCGATGGGATTTGAGTTCCAATGGCCTTGGATGGCCGCATTGCTGATGTTGCCATTACTGGTACGTGTTTTCTGGACGCGCGTTGATTCCGATCAGGTCGAGACTATGGAAAGTCATCAGCAGACGCTGCTGCATCCAGCGCTCGCCCAATTGCAGGCAAGCTTCAGCGGCAATCGCCCGAGGGCTGCCATCAGCGGCCGCGTTTACGCTGTGTTGCTTGGATTGTTGTGGCTGCTGCTGACACTCACCCTGATGCGACCCCAGATGCTCGAGCCGTACACTGAAAGCCGGACTGAGGGTTACGATTTGATGCTGGCGGTTGATGCCTCTCATTCGATGGAAGCGCTGGATTTTTCGGCCAACAATATCCAGGTGACCCGTATGGCGGTGCTCAAAGGGGTATTGAATAAATTCATCGCCAATCGAACCGGCGACAGGGTTGGCCTGATTATTTTTGGCAGTCAAGCCTATACGATCGCACCGATGACCTATGATCTCGACGCGGTTCGTTCGCAACTCGCCGATGTGGTACCCAACATCGCCGGTCAGGGCACCGCGATGGGGACTGCGATCGGACTGGGTGTCAAGAAACTGCGTGAGCGTCCCGAAGGATCGCGCGTACTGATCCTTGTCGCCGATGGAGGAAATACCTCTGGCACGATACGTCCGCTGGATGCTGCTCGTCTCGCTGCAGGTTCCGGTATCCGGATCTACACGATTGGTGTTGGCAGCTCGCAGGCGTCGGTTCAGATCGTCGAAAAGGGACGACTCGTCTCTCGAGACGATCTGGGGCTCGATGAACAGGTCCTGCGCGATATCGCCGCGACAACCAACGGTGCGTACTTTCGCGCGACGGATACGCGTGCTCTGGAAGAAATTTACAGACGTATCGATGAACTGGAGAAGACCCAGGCAGAGTTCCGTACGGTCATGATTCCTCATCCTTTATATCCCTGGACATTGGGCTTGAGTTTGTTGTTGTTGCTTGGGCTTGGATTGTTTCCCGACGGTCGAGCACGGAGTCGCCGAGGGCGTCAGCATGCCTGAGTCGGGTTTTCAGTTTGCCCATCCCTGGCTGTTGTTGCTCTTGCTGGCACCGGTGCCGGTCTGGATATGGCTGCGTATGACGTCACCACGTGCGCACAACCGGCGTTTCCGGGCCTACGCCGATGCGCACCTGTTACCCTATTTGCTCGGGGGGCATGATCTGCCGCCTCGGCACGAATGGAAGCGGTTTCTGGCATGGAGTGCGTTATGGGCGTTGTTGGTCATCGCGATTGCCGGTCCGCGTTGGGATTTCAGGGATGTCCAGCTGTTCCGGCCCGGTAGCGATCTGGTGATTCTGCTGGATTTGTCGCGCTCGATGGACGTAACCGACGTGAAACCCTCCAGGCTGGCTCGAGCACGACAGGAGATACAGGATCTGGTTGAACAGAACCGTCAGTCGCGAGTGGGCTTGATCGGCTTTGCCACGCTGGCGCATATCATTGTGCCGCTGACCGAGGATGCCAATAGCGAGCTGGCGATGCTACCGGCGCTCTCGACCGACCTGGTGGGGCTCAAGGGTAGTCGACTCAGAGAGGCCCTGACGCGGGCACAGCAGATGCTCGCCGGGCAGCCCAATAAAAGCAGCCGGCATATCTTGTTGATCACCGATGGTGATTTCGATGAGGATCAGCTCGAAGAGCGGGTGAAGCAACTTCATCGGGACGGTGTGCATGTGCAAGTGCTGGGCGTTGGTGATGACAAAGGTGGACCGGTTCCGGGCAAGGGCAATCGGCTACTGCGCCAGCCAGACGGAAGAACTGTGATTTCGCGGCTGGATGAACCAAGCCTTGAAAAGCTCGCCGAGGCTGGCAATGGTGTCTATCAACGGGCCGACTACCGTGATAGCGATACCCAAACCCTGCTGGATGATATCAGCGGCTCGAGCCACGTCGAGATGGTCAGCAACCAGAAAACGCGCATTTGGAACGAGCGTTATTTCTGGCTGGTGGGCTTGGCGATGTTGCTGGTGCTGCCGAAGTATCGCCGCTCTCGGCGCGTCCTGCACAACGAGGCGGTGCGATGATCAGTATGGCATGGCGGCTGATTTTGCCATTGCTGCTATTGAGCTTTAGCAGCATCACCGCGGCCAGTCTGTTTGAGAATCGGGAGCAGACGGGTGAACGTTTGTATAAGCAGGGTCGTTATGCCGAGGCTGCCGAAGCGTTCGAGGATCCCTATCGTCGCGGGGTGGCCGAATACCGGGCGGGTGAGTACCAGAAAGCGGCCAGAGCGTTTCAACAGGTCGAGCGGGAAGAGGTGCTTCGTGCAGCCAAATTTAACGAGGGCAACAGTCTTTTTCGTGCCGGTGACTACGAAAAGGCGATCTCAGCCTATGATCAAGTGCTGATGCAGGACTCCGAGCATCAAGGTGCGAAGTACAATATAAACCTTGCTCGGATCATGCTCGCCCAGGCCAGCCCGGAGCAGAACAGCGAAGAGCAACAGGAACAAAAACAGGAACAAGAGCAACAGGAGCAACAGGAGCAACAACAGCAACAACAGCAGCAACAGCAACAACAGCAACAACAGCAACAACAGCAGCAACAGCAGCAACAGCAGCAACAGCAGCAACAGCAGCAGCAGCAGCAACAGCAACAGCAGCAACAGCAGCAACAGCAGCAACAGGAGCAACAGGAGCAACAGCAGCAACAGCAGCAACAGCAGCAACAGCAGCAACAGCAGCAACAGGAGCAACAGGAGCAACAGCAGCAACAGGAGCAACAGGAGCAACAGGAGCAACAGGAGCAACAGGAGCAACAGCAGCAACAGGAGCAACAGGAGCAACAGGAGCAGCAACAGGAGCAGCAACAGGAGCAGCAACAGGAGCAGCAACAGGAGCAGCAACAGGAGCAGCAACAGCAGAGCGGTGATCAGGGTACGGACCCGAACGCGTCGCAGGACAAGCAGTCAGGCGAGCAGGGCAAGAGCGATCAGCAGGACCAGCCAGGTAGCGAAGGGCAAAAACAAGATCAGACGCAGGCTTCAGAGAAGCCTCGGCAGGACGCGGCCGATTGGCAGCGTGAACAGGAACATGAACAAGGCGATTCGCACGACGGTGATGACTCCGAGCAAAGTGATCAGCAGGATGATCAGCGAAGGGCAGCGGATGATGATGGAGCAAACGGCTCCAAAGCGCAGGATGAGATGTCCGAGACCGAGATCGAGCAGTCGCTCGAGGGTCACGGGCAAGTGGATTCGGAACAGCTGCGACAGAAACGCGCACAGCAGCGTGAGGACGAGCAGGACCACGGTAATGATGATCAGCCAGACCGGCGCACAGCCGAGGCTCTGGGTGAGAATGATCACGATCAACAAGAGGCCGCGGGTAAATTACCACCGGAACCGGACCGCAGATTTGGGGGCCGTCCACCGCTGAGAGAAACCGCGGGTGAAACCCGGTCTGAAGATCAGGACCTGTTAGATGCTGCTGGCAGAACTGAGGCCGTGGACAAATTCGATCAACTGGGCCAGCGCCAGGATGTCAGCGCTGAGGAAAGCAGCCGTTCACCAGCCGAGGGTGGCGAGGGTAGCAGTGCGTACCTGATGCTGGTCGAACAGCAGCTGGACAGCATCGAAGGCGACCCCGCAGAGTTATTGCATAACCGCTTCAAGCTCGAGGAACGTCGCCAGCTCAAGCCGCGTATGGGGGGCAATATCTATGAGCCACGACCCTGGTAACCGCGACTGTCGCGCCAGACTGATCGGTCTTTGTCTTCTCTTGACCGGTCTGTTGCTGCCAGGCTTTGCCGTTTCCCAACAACAGATCCCCGGTTTGCCGGGCTATTTGCCCGGACCGATGATGAATCCGTATTATCCATTTCTCAACGGCCGTCCGCCCCTCGGGCCTGACAACAGAGACTTCGGCCGACCGGATCCAATGGCCCCGGCAGGCTCATCTCCGTGGGCTTATCCTGGTTCGTCGACCTACCCGCCTGAGTATATGCGAGAGCAGACAGAGAAACCGTATCTGGAGATTCGGGTCGATAGCACCCGGGCCTACGTGCATCAGAATCTGGTTTTGACAATACAGGTGATCAGCAAGGTGAATCTGAAAACCGTGGCGGTGGAAATTTCGGACAACAATGATGCGCTTCTGCGCCAGCTTGGTGAAGTATCGGTGAGCACGCGTTCCCGCCAGGGCCAGCGCGAGATCGTGAATACATTGTATTACCAACTCACCCCATTGCGCAGCGGTGTTGTCGAGCTGGACTCATTGCGCGTCACCGGTACGATGGTCGGCAGTTCATCGACCGGGGCGCGATACGATGTCGTAATCAATGACCCGGTGAAGTTGACGGTATCGGATCCCGATCCTAGCGTACAACCCTGGTTACCGCTGCACGAACTCGAGTTGAGCGCCAGCTTGAGTAATGACGAACGGATCGATGAAGGTCAACCGTTGACACTGACCGTCGAACAGCGCGCGGTCGGTATGTCGGGGACCCAGCTGCCATCGTTGGAAGCCCAGTTGCGGGCCCCTGGGCATCGGCTTTATCGGGAGGACTCGGAATACGACGGCATCATCTCAAAGGAGGGCGCGCTGGTCGGTACCCGCAGTGATACGTTCACGCTGGTGCCGTTGAAGGGCAATCAGGTAGAGATACCGGCGCTACGCGTTAACTGGTGGAACGTGGATCGAGGCCGCAAGGAAACCGCGGTCCTTCACGGCCGTCTTTTGAACGAACTCGGCCGTAGGCCGACCCGGTCATCGCAGCTCACTGGATCAGAGGGCGACGGCACGCTGCGGGCCTGGTCCGCGTGGTTGTTCAGCGTGGCCATCGCGTTTCTGTTGGGTCGTTTCTGGCCGCGCCTGGCGCCAGTGGTGATGGCCTCAGGCCGCTGGCTTGGCTACAGGTTCTACACCCTCAGCCGGCCCCTACATCGATATCTCGATTTGACAATGGCCTACTTGTCACCAAGGCGCAATTTACACCTGCTGCGCCGTTACGTTGCGAATAATCTGCCGTGCTCGGCCCGCTTGTGGTTCTGTGTACGCAGCGCTGACGGCGAACAGGACGTGGATGATTGGAGCCAGGTCCTGCGATTTTTGATGAGCCGTCGACTTGACCTGCCGGCACAGCTGCCGATGTCGAGACTGGCAGAACAGATCATTGCGATTCATCCCGGCGCGGACGCGGACAGGATTCGAGCGCTGCTCAGCGAGCTCGAAGCAGCCCTGTTCGGCAGGCGCGCGATCGAGGATTTCGATGCCTGGAAAGCAGAATTCAAGCGTCAGGTCCGGCCACGCCTGTTCGCGTGGTCGAGACCCGGTGGTTGGAAGCTGGCTTTTGTCGGACTGCCCGCCTTGAATCCCAATGCGAACTGATCTATCGCTAGCCGAGAAGGAAGAAAGCGCTGTCGATGTCGCTTTGTTGTCGCGGTGGGCGGCGCTCGCATGAAGGATTTCTTATTGCCGTCGTACTGCAGTATTATGTTGCCGTTTGGTGCCACAAAATCGGTGCAACAAAGGAAACCAAAGTGAACCATCATCGAGTCTGTAGAATCCTGGTGCTGTTGTTCGTCGCCACGATTTTTGCCGGGTGTGCGACGGTACCGTTCGATCAGCCAAAACCCTACAGCAAGACACTGACGCAAACGGCTGATACCCACCTTGGCCAAGAGATTCCTGCGTGGGTCGAAAGACACGGCGGGCTCTCCGGGTTCTACCCGCTAAGACAGGGCATGGATGCTCTGGGTGTCCGGTTACGGCTCGCAGAAGTCGCTGAGAAAAGCATCGATCTGCAATACTTCCTGATGAAGCAGGACACCGCCGGACTGGTGATGATGAACGCGTTGCTCAAGGCTGCGGACCGGGGGGTACGGGTTCGTTTTCTGCTGGATGATATCTTTACGACCGCAGAAGACCGAGCCCTGCTGCTGATCAACCAGCATCCAAATATAGAAGTGCGCTTGTTCAATCCGATTTCTCGGCGCGGCTTCGCGGCGCTGAATTTTGTTGGCGATTTCAGGCAGGCGAACCGGCGCATGCACAACAAATCATTCACGGTCGACAACCAGGTCAGTGTCGTCGGCGGGCGCAACATTGCCGATGAGTACTTCGATTTGAAGAATGAATCGGTATTCGTCGATTTTGACGTGCTAACAATGGGTCCAATCGTCTCTGAGATCTCTATGTCCTTCGACGAGTACTGGAATCATTCACGCGCGGTACCGATGGAGCGCATCGCGGCGAACAAGGCGGACGAGGATCTCGAGACCGTGCGTGCGGGCATCACCGAGGAATTCAACGAGCTCTATGATACAGTATACGGTCGAGCACTCGAGAGCGAGCTGCTGCAGGACCTGATTGCGGATCGCCGGATCATCTTTCCCGCTGAGGCACGGGTATTGTCCGACAGCCCCGACAAACTGCTCAACGAGGTCAGTGAGGAGCATATGCGCCTGGCGACGAACCTGAGACAGGTTCTTTTGAGTGCCAGGAAAGAAGTGGTCGTTATCTCGCCCTACTACGTGCCTGGTGACGGTGGCGTCCAATTTGTCAAGAATCTCGTGGACAAAGGCATCCGCGTGATGATCTTGACCAACTCCCTGGCTTCCAACAACCATGTACCGGTGCACGGCGGCTACGCGCGCTACCGCAAAGACGTGGTCAGAGCTGGTGCAGAACTGTACGAGGCCAGAGCCAACGCGGCACGCGAACAGAGTGGCAAGGAAGAGGGCCCGGACGAGATGACGCTGCACACCAAGGCGTTTATCATCGATCGCAGATATCTCTTCGTTGGTTCGCTGAATCTTGACCCACGGTCCATCGAAATTAATGCCGAAATGGGCCTGCTGATCGACTCGGAAGATTTGATCGCTTATATGGTGCCAGATCCCGAGGCAAAACTAGAACAGATAACTTATCGCGTGGTTCTGAACAAGGATGATGAGCTTGAATGGCACGGACTAATCAACGGCGAAAAAGTGATCGAAACGACCGAACCGCTGGCGAGTCCATGGTTACGCTTCAAAGCCTGGTTCTTGAGAATTGCGCCCGAAAGCCAGCTCTAGCCCCCCCC
>JARFQK010000103.1 GCA_029287815.1 Gammaproteobacteria bacterium | reverse complement strand
GGCGGGTAGCCCCAGCCTCTGTAGCCGTAAGGCCCGTAGCCGTAGGGACGGCCATAGTAACCATCGCGGAAGTCACCGTAGTAGTCACCATAACCGCGACCATAGTAGTCACTGTAACCACGACCACGACCGTAGCCACGACCACGACCGCGACCACGACCTGAACCGCTCATGCTGAAATCGAAGTCGCCATCGAAATCGCCATCCGTATCGGTGTAAGCATCGGTGTAGCCATCGCCGTAACCACGACCGTAACCCCGACCGTAACCACGGTTGTCAAAGCGGCTGTAACCATCATCGCCCCACCAATCTGCAACAGCAGCTGATGAAGCACCAAGAATCGCTACTGCAGCAATTGCACTCAATATTTTCATCAATACTAAACCTCGTTGGTTGTCATTTGGGATTGTTTGCTGACCCTGTAGAGCAGGAAAACCTAGTGGAACTACTCAAACGGTTTTCTGCGCCCGTAAGTGTCCCGCGATCTTGCGCGTGTAATAGATGAGATTCATCAATTACGGAACAATGAGTATACCGAAAGTGAGTTAAATTCCAAACGCTTGCTGGTTCAAAGTGACAAGTTGTTGACCAAGATCAAACTCGTCGTTGATGTTGGAACCGAAATCCGCTAAATGGTAAACCTCAGGCCAGTCAGCCAGATTCCTTTTGGCAGGTCATCTCCCCGGCGGTGCCTGCGAGGGCGGGGGCGGTTGTGTGGCCCAAGACGGCTGTTGCAGGGTTTCATCGGGCGCTGCCCAAGGCGATTTTTGCGCAGGTCGTTGCGGCGCGGCGGGTGTTCGCGCAGTCGGTTTCCGCACAGCAGGAGCGCGCGTCATCGGCGCCGGGGTAGGTGCTGTTCGCATTGGAGGGCGAGGCGACATGCCGTAGGGAGCCGCCGGTGGCGGACGTTGATAGACAGGGTACCGGTACGGACCATACGGCCCACGGTTGCCACCATAGTATCTGTGGGCGCCACGGTATCGCTGGTCACCGCGCCAATAGTTTTCACCCCGGCCACTGCCGCGGCCGCGACCCCAACCTTCTGTGTTCGCGCGTATGCGAATCTCGAAGTCAAAATCGCCGGACATGTCACCAAACATATCACCCCAGATGTCATCGAAGAAATCAAAGTTATTGTCGAAACGGTTATCCCCGTAATATCGGTCGCGATGGTTATTATCCCACGGCATATCGATGGCAGCAGCACCTGTTGAGATCAGGACCAGTGACGCGGCGATTACCGCCTTGATTGGATTCATAATATTGTCCTCGACTCACAACAGGGTTGGTTTTTTCATCAACACACCCAATTGCATTGACGATTGATTCAAGTTATGTGAGATACCGTTGGCTGTCAAGTGCATCGCTGTTGCAGTAGGGATGCTTTCTACCGCGCGGGCTAGATCCGATCCATGGAAAAATCCTCGCGATACTCTCGCATTTCCTGCAGATCGCCCGCACGGATTTCGTAGCGTTCTTTGAACCGTGCCTCCATCTCCTTGATGCGTTGCTCTTGACGCGCGAGGCGCTCTCGCATGTGTTGCAGCTGCTTGTCCTGACTCGCTTTGTACGATTCCAAATAAAGCCTGTCCATGTTGTTGAGAAAGGCATTGCTCTCCTCGATTATGTCCGCGAGTTCTTGGTCGAAGGTCGCCAGATTTCTGTGCTCAGTCAAAGCAACAGGCGCTTTCTGCCGGGTGGGTTCCAACGCGGCTGCAGTCGTCGACGGTGGTTCGTTGCCATGCGCCGCAGCGCTATCGCCCTGTGCTTCGACAGTGTTCGCTTCCAGGTCGGTGTCTGGCGCGTGTTCGAAGGCCACTGCGCTGACCGCAGGATCGATCGCTTTGCTGCTGTGTTCTTTCGCGTCTGTGTGGCCGCTGGTGGTTGTTGTCGGCGCTGCTGGCGCCTCAGCGTCGGCAACGGTCGCCTTTTCGGTATCGACAGTCTCGGAGTCGACGCTCATCGAATTAGCCGATTCGTCCGCAGAAAGCTGTTGATCCTGCATCGGGGGGTTGGCTGTCAGCATGGCTTCGAGTTCAGCAACTTCTCGGTCGATCGGACCGCGTTCTCGGTCCACCATCACGACGGTGCCGAGAATAATGCAGACAAGCCCCAAGCCGATCGCGGCATGTTTCAATAAGGGTCCAAGGATGAGCCGAGCATCGGAGGGTCGATCAGCTTGGCTATCAGTTACGTCAGTGTCATTCGTGTTAGTCATAATTTCCCCAAATTCTTTATTGCGGTAGCCTTCTACAGTTGTGCGCGTATCGTGATCAGACAATCCAGGTAAGTATATAAGAATTGACTAATATACACAATCTACAATCTACAATCTTATGCTGATGCGATGAATAGCTTATCTATTGTGATTTTGTTGATAACGATCAATCATCGCGTCAGGGTGCATGCGGAACCAAATGGGCTCAGCGCCCATGGTGCTCGACGTTGCTGCGGTTACTCGCTTTGCAATGACTGATGCGGCCATGCGCTCTTCCTCTGAAATCGCTCAAGGCCTTATTCGGCATCGGTGGCTAGCGACTCAGCAGCCGGTGCCAATGGCGTCGCTGGAGCGACCGGTGCGTAACGGTGCGGTGCATAGCCGTAAGGGCGGTCGTAGTAGCCATTGCGGAAATCGATGTAGCCTCTGCCGTAGTGGTCCCCGCGGTAGTCTCCTCGATAGCGGTTACGCCCTTGTGTTCGACCGCTGCCGCGACCAGAGCCGCTGACGCTGAACTTGAAATCAGCATTGAATTCGCCATCGAGTTCCGCGTCACCATCAGCATCACCGTAGCCATCGCTCTGGCCTTGGCCGTAGCCCGTGTGATGGTTGTCGCTGTAATAGTCATCATCACCCCAGTTGAATGGGCCCCACCACGCATTGGCGGTATTGGACGCAGCGAGGACGGCAGCAGCGACCAGGGTTTGAAAAGTCTTCATGGTACGTCCCTCAATACATTCATGTGGCTGACAATCGATTGCGCGACGGCTGAACTTGAATACGGTTTCATTATATTAAAATACTCTAATATACGAAATAAATGATTGTTTTTACCGGACTATTCCCATCGTTCGAGCACTAAAAACGCGGGTCGATCGTATTCAAGATTCCTTCGGGCAATAAAAAAGCCGGGTACCCCAAGGGGCCCGGCTTTTCAGTCAGCTCATACTGTAGCAGCTTACTTGGCTTCCTGAGCCGGAGCAGCAGGAGCAGCGGGAGCTGGGGCCGGACGGTAGCCGTAAGGAGCACCGTAAGGACCACCGTAAGGACCGTAGCCATAAGGACGACCGTAGTAACCACGATCATCGCGGAAGTCACCGTAGTAGTCACCATAACCGCGACCGTAAGCGTCACTGTAACCGCGACCACGACCATAACCGCGACCACGACCGCGACCACGACCAGAACCACTCATGTTGAAGTTGAAGTCGCCATCGAAATCACCGTCGGCGTCGGTGTAACCGTCGGTATAGCCGTCGCCATAACCATAACCACGGCCAGAGCCATAACCACGGTTGTCGAAACGGCTAGAACCATCGTCACCAAACCAATCGGCAGAAGCGGCCGTTGAAGCAGTCAGGATAGCTACAGCAGCGATTGCACTTAATTTTTTCATAATTTTTTCCTCAAAATTGTTAACAGCAATTAGTGTTTCATGCGCTTGATCATGTTCGATCAACGGCGTGTAGTATATTAATAATTTCTAATATATGTCAAACAATTTTTAAGGTAAATTTAAGGTATTTTTTCAATGTGATTAAAATCAATGGCTTATCAAGGCAAAAAATTGAGCCGCTCGAGGTAATGCTCAAGCTCATCGAGTATCGCGAGCCGGCTTCCGGTGACATTCGGGTCGATTCTAAGGGTTTGTATGTCGGCTTTGACCTGGTTAAGCGTTCGATTTCCGCTCGCTGGATCGGTAAATCTCTGCCTGCGGTACGCATTCCAGTGTTGCTGTTCGTCAGTGTCCAGCGTTTCCGGATAGTTTCGCGCGCGATAACGAAACAGCATCTCCGGTAGGCGTTTGTCATCGAAGCGCAGGTCGAGCTCTGCCAACTCCTCAGGCGCGCTGCTTCGAATGCTCTGCATCCGATTGTAGTCCTCGTTACTGAAAAAACCACCACTATAGAGCTGTGCGTCCGGATCGGGCAGCGCAGGGAAGTCCTGCTGATTGAACACCAGTCGCGTTTTCTGCGCCAGCTCATCGATGCGTCGCAGGAGTTTGTCGCGGTGTTGCAGGTTTTTCTCGACATCGATAGCAAGTCTTTTTGCCGCCTTCTGATCCATTGTTTTCAGCGGTACAACCACGGGACATTTGTTCAGATGGACGGTTTTCAATGGTATGCGGCTGATGCCCTCGGGCAATTCATCGGCACGTGTGAATACGTTTCCGGCAATTTCATCGGGATCGGAGTGAATGAACGGGTCGGGGTCCACCGCCAGGTCGTACACGATCACGCCATTGCGATTGATCGGGTGGTGGCATACTGGCATTACGATCGCAATCGCGTTTCGGGCCATCGAGTATTTCGCCGATACGTGCAGTACCGCATCTCGCGAGCGCAGACTCAGCTGTTGAGCAGCGACCTCTTTTCTTCGCAAGTGGTACACATAGTCGTACAGCCTGGGCTGTTTCTGACGTATCAGCCGCGCGATTGCGATGGTTGCATAGACATCCGACATCGCATCGTGCGCAGCCTCGTGGCTGATGGCATTGGCTTTGGTCAACAACTCCAGACGGTTGCTGGGATTACCGTCATCATCCGATGGCCATTCGATACCTTCAGGCCGCAGTGCACGCGTCAGGCGGACCATATCGATGATATCCCAACGCGAATTGCCGTGTTGCCATTCGTGACTGTAGGCATTATAGAAATTCCTGTAGAGCGTGAAACGAGTGAACTCATCGTCGAACCGAATATTATTGTAGCCAGCAACACAGGTATTCTTTTTGGCAAACTCCCGGTGGACCGCGGCGATGAATTCGGCTTCGATCAGACCATCGGCGAGTGCTTTTTGCGGCGTGATCCCGGTGATCAGACAGGCCGTCGGATCCGGCAACACGTCATCGGCCGGTTTGCAATACATGACCAGCGGCCCGCTGATCACATTCAGATCCTCGTCGGTGCGCAGTCCGGCGAACTGGGCCAGGCGATCATAACGCGGGTCGGTACCGAAGGTTTCATAGTCGTACCAATAAATAGAATTTGCCATGGTTAGTCCAAAAGTTATCAGCTGATCGGATTATAACGACACGCTCGCCATAGATCTTCCGTAGCCATTGCTGGTCTCACGTGACTGATTGCAGGGTAGTCTGCGTCAAAGTACTCAACCTCAAGCATCGTCTGCGTCCTTTGCGCCTTCGCGTCTCTGCGTTAAAACGGCTTTCGCGTTGAAATGACTTCAGGTCGTCAGGCGGCGATAGATATCGGACACTTTGAACGGTAATGAGGCAACGTCATCGATCACGGTGTAATTGGCAGCGCCGTACATGTGGGGCAGATAGTCTGTGGCTTCCTCATCGATCGTGATGCAAAACGAATGGATACCGTCGCGTCTCGCTTCGAATAAGGCTTGCCGGGTATCCTCGACCCCGTACTCACCACGGTAGGTATCGTAGTCATCCGGCTTGCCGTCCGATAGCGTTATCATCAGCTTGGTGCTGGCCTCGACCTCACTGAAATGTCGGATGACGTGGCGGATGAAGACGCCCATCCGGGTATAGTCCTGCGGTTGAATATTGCTGATGCGCGCCTTGGTTTCGGCGTCGTAAGGATCATCGAACGCTTTGATCCTGAATAACTCACAGCGTTTTCTGGTCATGCTGGAGAAGCCGTAGATCGCGTAGCGGTCCTGTAATACTTCCAGCACCTCGGCCAGCAGAATGAGTGACTCACGCTCGGCCTTGTTGATCCATCCCTTGGTCGAGCCACTCATGTCGACCATGAAGATCACCGCGACATTACGCTCCTCCTTGTGCATTTTCGTGAACAGGCGATCATTCATCTCCATGCCGCTTTTCACGTCGGCATAGGCTTCGACCAGTGCGTCGATGTCGATATCATCGCCGTGCGGCTGTTTCTTCAGCAGTTTGTCCTCGCCGCGCATTAACTCGAACGTATTGCGCAGACTTCTCAACAGCCGGCTGTATTTTTCCAGGGTGTCAGCGACGAAGGAATCGTAGACCGGTTCGACTTCGATCTCTCGAAGTACGCACCAGTTCTTGTGGTAGTGCTGGCGCTTGAAGTTCCATTCGTTGTAGAGCTGAGCACCTTCTTGGTGATAGGTGCCTTGCCAGACATCTTTTGGGCTCAGCGTGCGGTCAGCGACCGTCAGATCATATTCACCCGGGTCAGCAGCGACCAGGTATTCCGGCGGGATTTCACCGAAGTCAACGATGATGGAGCTCATCAGCTCCTTGACATGCGCGGGTGGGGCGACCAGGTTGCCCTCGAATTCGAGCTGGATCGCGTCGCGGCGGATTTTGGTCGTTTCATCCCTGTCGCGGATCTTGAATTTGGCCGGTTCTTTTTCGTCCGCATTGGTGAGATCCTGCGCGGCGGTCATTTCTTCGGCAATCTCGCTGAGGGCGCCTCTAAACAGGGCCTTTTCCCTGAAGATTCGTTTGGCCATGGTCGCTGCGACCGCTTGTGGATTGATCGTGCCCTGATAAATGCGCGTCCCCGGGCATTCGCTGTAAGGCACCTTATCGAGCAGGTCGATGGTGGTTTGCACGCTGGCATTAGCGTCGCCGAGCAGCCTGAAAAGCTCGGCGTTATATTGGGATGGCTGCGTGTTCTCAAAGTTGCGCTGCAACGACAGCATCTGACGATACAAGCCCGGCAATTCATGCTGGATTCGGGCGTCAAGACGAACAGTCTCGAGGGCGCAGAATTTGACCAGCTGGTCTTCAGGCAGTCGGGTCAGGTCGGCTCGAAACGTGCCAAACTGAATTTGTGCCCAATGGTGGGCGACTGTGGCCTTGTACAGCAGAAAATTCTGTTTTTTATCGGAGAATATGGCCAGCACCGGCGGCAGGAAAATGGTCTCAGTGTCCGTGTAGGTGCTGTCTGCTGCCTCCAGTTTGAGCTTCCTGCCGGCAAGGCCATGCACGAACGGCAACAGCACACCGATTTGATCCTCGAGTAGTGCACCATAGGCGCGTTCGTGCGCGCTGTGGATGAAGTTGTCGAGATCGCGGATCACCGACATCGCCGGGAACAGGCCTTTGCGGTCGTAGTCATCGGCGGCGGTCATTGCCCACTCTTCGACCATGTGCTGATCCATCTCTTTCAACGCACGGACGGCGCCGCAGGCGAGCTGGTAGGCGAGTTCGATATTGGTATCCGCGACCCGATTGATCAGGTTTAGTATGAAGTCCTGTTGCTGCCGCGGCAGCTGTTTGATCGCTGCAGCCGGAATCTCGTTCTTGACAAACGAGAACTCAACTTCGAGGCATTCATCCAGGAAGGCGACGATTTCATCTTCAGTCAGTTCCGGTGGTCTCATATCAGAACAGCGATGACGACAGCTCACTCATCGCGACCAGCATATCGTGATCATCGGTAATGGCTTGTGCAATCGCGGTCTGACAGGCAACGACCGGACTGATGTCGTCGTGCATCAGCTTGGCTGCATGCACGAGCAAGCGCGTAGAGGCGCCTTCATCGAGGCCGCTGCCCTTCAAGTCGCGGGTCATGTGTGCGAATTTGACCAGTTGGCGCGCGGTGTCTGCGTTGACACCGGTTTCGTTGATGATGATTTCGGCTTCAAGTTCTGCATTGGGATAGTCAAATTCCAGTGCGACGAAACGCTGACGAGTGCTCTGCTTCAGATCTTTCATCACGCTCTGATAGCCGGGATTGTAGGAGATCGCCAGACAGAACTCGGGGGTGGCCTCGAGCAGCTCGCCGACTTTCTCCATCGGCAGGATTCGGCGATCATCTGCCAGCGGATGAATCACCACCGTGGTGTCCTTGCGCGCCTCGACAATTTCGTCCAGATAGCAAATCGCACCGTGGCGGACTGCGCTGGCCAGCGGGCCATCGATCCACGTGGTCTCACCACTGGTGATCAGGAAACGGCCAACCAGATCCGATGCGGTCAGGTCGTCGTGACAGGACACGGTAATCAACGGACGTTGCAGTTTCCACGCCATGTGTTCCATGAAGCGTGTCTTGCCACAACCCGTGGGGCCTTTGAGCAACACCGGGAGCTGTTGCTTGTAAGCGGTTTCGAAAACCTGGATTTCTTCGCCGACCGGCTGGTAGTAGGGTTCTTCCTTGATGTAGTGTTCTTCCGGTTTTAAAGCCTTTGATTTCATGGTGTTTTTCGGTTAATGAGCCCGTGTCGTATTTCAGCAAAACGCAGCTGTCTTGTCGAACCTGTTTAGCCGACAGTGAGCCGACGCACGTGACGCGTTTACGGATGCGTCCCGGTGGTCAACGCCGGCCAGACGCGCAGCCGATGCCGGCGCGGCTAAACAATATGATTTGCAGAAGTAGGGCCAAGGGCAGTGTGTTTAATTGAGGTGGCAGCCAATGTAGTATACATGACCATCTAAACGAGGTTAGTCAATGGAAACCAGCGAAGTCAAACAATGCATCGAAGCGCGCATTCCCGGTTCGGAAGCTACCGTCACGGCTGACGGCAGCAAATACACTGCGATCGTCGTGTCGCCCGAATTTGAAGGCAAGACCATGATCGCGGAGCAGAAGATGGTCTACGCGGCAGTGAACGAACACATCCAGAGCGGTGCTATCCATGCCTTGACGATCAAGGCCTACACCCCGGCGGAATGGGCCGCCGAAAACGCCTGACCGCACTCAACACGTCATCGTGATGCCATCGGCGTGTTGCTAATGAACGCCTTCAGCTTAACGCAGAGAGCGCAGAGGCGCAGAGTTCGCAGAGAATTGTTTTGTTGTCGACCTGCCTCAACCCATGGCATGCGGCACGCTTACCGCACAACTAAGAAAACCTCTGTGTTCTCCGCGTCTCCGCGCCCTCTGCGTTGTTTCCAAACTGCTCCCAAGCGCATCCTGGCCAATGTGTCAGACACCGGCACGCGCGGTCGGTGCCGGGTGGCGGTTGGCGTATTCGCTGGTGCCCACACAGGATTCGATGATCTTGAGCATTTCCGGGAACACTTTCGGGCTCGCTGCGATAATATCGCCGCTTTCCAGATAGC
>JARFQK010000086.1 GCA_029287815.1 Gammaproteobacteria bacterium | reverse complement strand
GCCGCGGGCGCCTTCGCTATCAGTCGCGATGATATCGCCGACTCGCTACCGGGTGTCGCCATATCCATCGCGTTGGTACCGCCATTGTGTGTCGTCGGTATTTGCCTGTCGGCATCCGAGTGGTCAGATGCCTGGGGTGCGTTACTGTTGTTTCTGACCAATTTTCTCTCGATTCTACTGGCTGGCGGTGCAGTCTTTGCCGTGTTGGGGTTAGGGGCGGCCAGCACCGACGAGATGACTCATCTGAATAAAGGCAGGGCGTACCGAATTATCGCCCTTGGCGTCATTCTCGTTTCGCTCCCCCTCGCGGCCACCACCACAAAAGTGGGGCGTGATAGCATCGCTCAGGTCAGAATCACGAACATCGTCAAGGAATGGGTCAGGCAGTATCCTGGTGATGTCGTAATCAAATCGGTGCTTGTATCCGGTGATACCGCAAAAATTCTAATCAGTGGAACCGAGCCGCCAGACACCATAGAGGACCTTGGTGATGAAATACGGTCCCAGGTCGAGCAAGTCATAGACATAGACCTCCGATTTTTTCATTCCACGTCTTACAAGTATCGTTGATGCTGCCATTATTCTTTCACTGTGAATTATTTTGAGCGGATCCCTGGTTGGGCTTTCAGCGCAGGCTAAAACATGATGATCAAGATCATGCTGCAAAATCTCAAGACAGGAGAAACCCGCTGGGGCGATCGCGCTTTTTTCGCGGCTGAAGCGGCTCCCACATAGCAACGTAGGGTGCGCCGCGCGCACCACCAGTTACGGAGTGATAAGAATGAATCAGGTTGCTGTAAACAGGTCGGTTCTCGTGATCATGCTGATCGCGATATCGGCGCTTTTCCTCTCGATGATCCACCAGTTTCTGATGGCCATCTTTCTTGCCGGGTTGTTTAGCGCCATGGCGCGGCCGGTCTATTGTCGTCTTGTCGTTATGTTCAATGGCCACCGACATCTTGCATCGGTCACGACGCTGCTGCTGATGATTGTGGTGGTGCTGATTCCGTTGCTGCTGCTGGTCGGTATCGTCGTCGCGCAGGCGGTCGATGTGGGCCAGACTGTTACGCCGTGGATCAAGCAGACGATGGAGCAGCCGGACAAAATTACAGCCTATCTGCAGCGTCTGCCGTTTTATGAGCAGCTAGAGCCTTATCGTGAGATTATTCTGGAGAAAGCCGGAAAAATCGTCGGCACGCTCACTAAATGGACTGTTGGCGGGCTCTCTCAGGTCACACTGGGCACGGCCAACTTCCTGTTCATGTCATTCGTCTTTTTGTACACCATGTACTTCTTCCAGATGGACGGCGACAAACTGATCAGGAAGATGCTGTACTACCTGCCGCTGAACAACGAAGACGAAAGTCTGATGTTGGACAAGTTTACCTCGGTCACACGGGCAACAATAAAGGGCACGATGCTGATAGGCATTCTGCAGGGTGGCCTGGCAGGCGGTGCCTTTGCGGTCGCCGGTATCGAGAACGCGGTGTTCTGGGGTACGGTTATGGCGGTGCTGTCGATCATACCGAGCGTGGGCTCGGCACTAGTGTGGTTGCCTGCATCCATCATCCTGATCATGCAAGGCAATGTTGCCAGTGGAGTGGGGCTGCTGGCCTTCTGCGGCGTTGTGGTCGGCAGTCTGGACAATGTGCTCCGACCGATACTGGTTGGCAAGGATACCAAAATGCACGAGCTGATGATCTTCTTCGGTACCCTCGGCGGCATCGTGATGTTCGGCATCGCCGGTATCTTCATCGGCCCGTTGATCGCTTCATTGTTCGTCACGATATGGGAGCTTTACGGCATCGCGTTCAGCGATATCTTGCCAGAAGTGCACTATAAAACGCGGTCAGCGAAGGACGCTGAAATGGATCCAGAGAAAGAATCAGCGCAATGACGCATGATTCGGACAGTTATGTCTGCGGCCCGTTTCGCTTGGCTGTAAAAAAGACAACCCCCGCCAGCTGGCGGGGGCTGTAATTGCCAGAGTTATGGCGGTGTGATTATTGTGCTCGGCCTAAAACCAATACTTGAACGCGACGGTTCTGTGCACGTCCTGCCTTGGTGGCGTTGCTGACAATGGGCATGGATTCACCCATACCCGTCGTGACAATCTTTGAGGAATCAACACCTTGACTTTCGAGGAAGGCGGTCACAGTGGCGGCCCGTTCCTTCGAAAGCTTCATATTCCACTCATCGTCCCACTTATCATCGGTATGACCGATAACGATAATCGCATTCGCACGGCTGAACATATCTCTGCCTGTTTCGATGTTGCGTTTAATCAATGCCTTCCCTTCGTCAGATAGCTCTGAACTGTCGCGCTCAAACAACGCAGCGCTTGGGAAATTCATTCGATCCAGTGCACGCACCTCGGCAATGACGTAAATATCGACACGCCTGTTTTCAATGCGGCCTTCACGGGTATCATTGGATGCTATCGGGCTGGTCGGTCCGAGTCCGAGCGTTTCTATTTTATTCGCATCGACGCCTTCAGACACCAGATGCTCGGCTACGCTATCGGCTCGCTCGAGTGATAACTTCATGTTGTAGTCTTCATCGCCCGTATTATCGGTATGTCCGACAATGAGCACCATGAAAGCATCGGTGAGTTCGGGCCCGAGTTTTTCCCGGTATGCGGCGATTGTCGTTTTACCTTCGTCATTGAGTTCTGCGCTGTCGAATGCAAACATCGATGCAGAGACGATGCCGATGTCCGCCATGACGCCCGTGCCTTCGCCCTTGGTCATCTCGACCTGGGTAATGGCTTGTTCCCGTTCAGCCTGAGTCATGGCCGGCGAACAGCCCGACATCATTACACTTGTCGATAGCAGGCCAAGCAGCCCGGTCACGACGATCTTGTTCTTAACTTTCATTCTTAAAACCCCTTCTTTAATTTCAATTGATGGTGAAATACTGGCGTGCCAAATTGCTTCTAGACAGAAGACTCGCTGACCAATGACAGCGGCAGTGGTTAAAAAATACCATTGCGCCGCACTGGTCCGCAATGTCTTTCCGCGCAGTGTTACATAACTTGGTTTAAGCGTGCTTATGTTATCCTAGATCGCTGTGTTGGGAAACAGCAAATCGGGTGACCAAGGAATGGTGCTTATATACGAAAAAAAGTATTTAGAATCAATCTCTTATCCACGGCCGATCGGCTTCCTGCTCTTTGCGTTGTGTAAATGTAGGGTGCGCGCGGCGCACCTTACCAACTACAGTTCTCACATTGGATCGGAGCAAGGGGCCCCATTACGCTTTGGTCCAGTTCACTTTTGCCTGGCATCGTAGCCAGGCGGTGAGGTGTGCCATTCGTACCCATCCTTCGCCATTTCATAGCCCAGGCTAAACAGCTTGGTCATGTACTCTATGTCAAATGATTCAGTCGATGCTTCAGTGAAACTGTCGGGTATGTAGGCCAGGTGATAGTCGATGCCGTCGCGTTGCGTAGCCAGGTATATGCGGTACATGTCGCCCATGACGACACTGCTCATGGACGCATCGAGAGAACGTGCAGCAATCGATAAGGTGTTACGCTTGATGCTGGTCCAGTTTTTTCTTAAACGGCCGTTGCGAATCGTGTAAACCTTGGGTTTGCCCTTCACGTCCATGCGCTCGATCAGCTTCTCGAAATCCAGACCGATGGGATACAGGTACAGCACCGAGGTTGCACCGCCATCGACATGGAGCTCGTCGTAGCGCTTGCCATCGACTTCGACCTCGAATATGACCGGCGGAAACGCGGCGGGAATCGAGGCCGAGGCCAGCATGATATCCCGTATCAATTGCAGGGCTTCGGGTGAACCACTGGCGGCGATCTTGCCGATACTCCAGGTCACCGGTCGCGCGGCATCGAGATTGGTCGTGACGATCTCAAGAATGCGGCCCTTCTTGTATTCGGCGGCTATCGCAGCCATGACTTTTTCGTCGACATAGCCAGCGAGCTTCTGTTGCAGAGGTGTCGAGTCGGTGGCGCCATCGCTGAACATGGTCTTAATCGTACCGCGTGGCTCGACGATGTCCTTGGTTGAGTAGCTGGTATAGACCTCTTTCAGGATGTGATCATATTCGGGTCCGAGGAACGCAAACGGTGCGATCAACGCACCGGTGCTGACGCCGGTGACGATAGTGAACTCGGGACGGTCACCGGCCTCGGTCCAGCCATTCAGCAGCCCGGCGCCGAAGGCACCGTTCTGTCCGCCGCCGGAAATGGCAAGGTAATTGTGCTCAGTGCCGTAGGTCGCCGGGTAACGCTGCTTGAGTTGTTCGCGCGTCAACGCGAACCATTCGTCCGTTTCTGGTGGTGTGTCGTCGGCCCAAAAGCGTGCACCTGGAATACCGGGGATCTCCGCGCGCTCGCTCAGCTCTTCCGGCAGGGGGTTGCGCTCTGGGATGCTCGAACAGCCACTTATTGATACCAACAGCCATAGCGAAACGCATAATAGTCCTAAAACTGATCGGTGCATCATTCAATAAGTCGTGTTGGGTCGGTTGAAGTTGTTAGTATTCTAAAATATCTGGCTGCAAATAGCGCAAGCAGTGCGAATTATACAGGTCAAAAGGCCGCTGCATTCCTCGCATTGTCTGCAACCGTCATTGCCCTTGGTGTTACGCAATTCGTTGATGTGCCTTCGTTTACCGGGGAATTCTTGATTCACCGCAGAGACGCGGAGGCGCGAAGTCTAGGCTTTGCATTTCTTCGTCCAATATTATCGCGGTTCAAACCGGCTGTAGAAACGACTTCAGTCGCGAATGGCAGAGGCGCGCGACTGAAGTTGCTCCTATCAAAAACACAAAGTATTCTCAGCGCCTCCGCGTCTCTGCGGTAAATAAAGCATTTTCAGCTGGATATACGAACGACGGAGTTCGCACAGATCTAAGTCGCAATATTTTTCTGTCGGTAACGGTAGCTGGACGGAGCAATAAGACCGGTTTAGGGTGTTGATGGCGGCTGGTGCTGGTATGATTAGGTTTTTTTTAGTCCATATTGCTTCTTCTGGAGCCGCCTGATGCCGGAAACAACCCCCGTTCGCCAAACTAACGCGGATTTTACTCAAAACACAATCGAGGCTGCTATCAGGCTGGGGCTGTTGTTACTGCTCGGGGTCTGGTGTTTCAGGATCATTTATCCTTTCATCGAAGTGGTGATGTGGGGTGTGATTATTGCGGTTGCGATTTATCCTCTATTCATAAAACTCAAATCAGCGCTGGGTCACCGAGACAAGCTGGCTGCTGTAGTGTATACGTTCGTTGCGCTGGCATTCTTGATGACGCCCGCGATGATGATTTCGGACTCGCTGATCGAAACTTCGCAAGTGTTGACGGAAAAATACGAACAGGGGCAACTCACGGTGCCACCGCCGGATGCAGGTGTGAAGGAATGGCCGCTGGTTGGGGAGAAACTCTTTGAGATATGGTCGCAGGCGTCCAGCAATTTGCAGGGGACGATCGAGAAATATGAGCCCCAGCTGAAAGTGGCGGGTGAAAAAATGATCACAATTGCAGCAGGTGCGGGCGGTGGGGTGCTCGAGTTCGTGATATCGATCATCATCTCCGGAATCCTGGTGGCGAATGCCTCGGGCGCTTACAATGTGACTGTGAAGATTTTTTCACGCCTGACTGATCAAAAGCAGGGCGTTGCGTTTACCCATCTTTCAAGAGACACCATTCGCAGTATCGCCCAGGGTGTGCTGGGTATTGCCGTTATTCAGGCTCTTTTGAGTGCAGTTGGAATGTATATCATGGATGTCCCTGCCTGGGGGCTGTGGACTTTGTTGATATTGGTGCTCGCAATCGCACAACTGCCGCCGGTACTGGTGTTGGGATTCGTGATCGCCTATGTCTGGTCGGCTGCTGATACGACGCCGGCGGTGATATTCACCGTTTATGCGCTGATTGTCAGTGGCAGTGACAGTTTCCTCAAGCCTATGCTGCTGGGTCGTGGTCTGGAAACACCGATGCTGGTCATTCTTATCGGTGCTATCGGCGGCATGATCATGTCCGGTATCATTGGTTTGTTCATTGGCGCGGTTATACTGGCGCTAGGCTATGAGCTGTTTATGGCATGGCTGGATCGCGGTGCTGAGGCTGTTGAAGAGACTGTCTGATTTTTTTGACGCAAAGGCGCGAAGGCGCAGAGGACGCAGAGTTATTTTTTTAGGATGGTCATTTCAACCGAAGGGAGACTAAATCGCCAGGAGCGATTTGAACTGCCCTAGGCAGGCCGAAAGGACGAAGGACAGGAAGCCCGTAATCAATCTCCATGCTTTTACGAAATCTGCGGGAGATCTCTCACCTCCATTCGAGATGACAGACTATTTTTTGTTGTCATTACTGCGGAGGCAGTAATGACAACACATATTTTTCTTTGCGCCCTTTGCGCCTTCGCGTCTTTGCGTTGAAATAATAAGGGTATAGAAAAATCGGAGTGAGTCATGACTGAGGAAAACGAAACCAGCACCCAAGACACGCCCGATCCGGTTCGCAAGGTCACCAAGTACGTACTGATAATCGTCGCAATCCTGTTTCTCTGGTACGTG
>JARFQK010000078.1 GCA_029287815.1 Gammaproteobacteria bacterium | reverse complement strand
TGCTGCAGCCCGCGGCAAGCGCAAATTGATGTTGCCGGTGCCCGCGTGCGGGGTTTCGGCGGCAGCACGTGTATTTGATCGTTTCGAGGCATTCCCGGTAACAAGGGATCAGATCACGATGTTGCTCGAGGGCAATGCCTGTCCTGTAGACGACCTGGTTGATCTCGGTATCGAGCCGGTTGCCTTTGAGATCGAGAATCTGGCGTATCTCAATTACATCGACGTACCCAATCAGTCGTAGTGTTCACGATCCAAGCTGATCCCTGGCTGCTCATCGCGTGCCGGACCGCGTTGCAAGCTCATCCCGGATTGCGTTGCACTCCATCCAGGCTACGCATAAGTACCCAATTTCGTGTCGGCTGTCAGCGCAAGGGCACTAGCCAGCATTTCTCACCAGGCGGCGTTGAGAACTGATAAGCCATTGGCTCTTATGAGAGAACTCGAATGATCGAAAAGACACCGTGTTTTTCAACAGTGCCTATCACGGTTCAGGCTGGTCTTCGTGTCCGTAAGTTTGCTCTTCACTCAAACCATAGCTATGGCTATGCTTTTCGCTCCAGAGCGGCGCTTACGAACACTAGCCCGCCTGTCTCACCAAGGAGCGAGATGATCACGCCGAGATTTGGATGCACAAAGGATTTTGCGAAGAAGTGGAATAACCGTGTGTATTGCCGACTGAGTAAAATCCTTTGTGCATTCAAAGATCAAGTCAGGGCTCGTCCATTTGGTGAGACAGGCGGGCTAACTCCTGCGCCTGCTCCCGTGATCCTGGTGAGAAATGCGGGCTAGATTTTAGTTTTGGCTGTATTTCGTATATCGGCCGTATATCCTTTTGGAGCAGCAGCGGAGTAAGCATATCTATTGCATGCATGTTATGCTGTTTCTGAAACAATCGCTGATCGATAAGACCTAATACCATGCTGATCCACCACAATTGTCTGTTCTGATCAATACGAAAGGCAGCTGTGAATTATCGGAAGGGATGTTCCTATGGCCAGATTACACAATCATCGTCATCCAGATGGCTTAGAGCGCGTCATTCTGAAGAAGCTGCCAAAAGTGCTCCTTGGCGGTATCGGCGTGCCGCTTCTGATGGCGATTTTTGCGCGCTTGCTTCCAATCGCCGGGACTGCTAACGAGGTCGCCAAGTATCAGATCAGTGTTGACATCATGGCAATATCTTTGTTTTTTATGGTCTTGTCGGCAACTTTCACTGTCACGATCGGTTGCGTCATCGTGATGCTGATGAAAGGCCCGGCCTACGTAGCTGATGCCTATGAACTCGAGGACTCGGAAGAGCCTGAAACGGAGGAAAAGGAGAAAAAGGGCAAATGAAGCAAAATTGCGGGCTAGCTAGCCGGCATGTTGCACGGAGGCGGAAACGAGCGCGCGCTGACGGTTATGGCGTCAACCAGCTTTTCCTCTAAAATACCCGCGTCGATCAATAATGTTGACGACGGCCTCCGGAACCATGCTTTTCCAATCGGGTTCATCGTTGCGAATCTTTTCCAGCACTGCGTCTGCATGGATGGATAAATGACCATGGTCGATAATATCAAGCTCACGGATATAGCGATTGTCCAGCAGATATTGGTACAGGTGGCTCAGATGAGCCGGCACTTGCAGATTCGAAGCGGTGATCAGCTGGCCGCTACCGGGATCGATCGTTGGGCAGACAAACATACGCATGTCATTGCGGAAGAGGCGGCCAAAGGATTCGAGAATGCCGCCTTCCAGGTCTCGATAATAGCTCTCATCAAAGACTTGTTTGAGCGTTGGGATTCCGAGCGTAATTGCGACCGGCTTGTTGGTCTGCTTGAAAAGGTATTGCGCAAGGCGATAAAACTCGCGATAGTCTGAAATCATTACATTTTTGCCCAATGCGCACAGTATTTCGACGCGGTGCAAAAAATCCTCGACATCGATTTCATCGCCTCCGTCCAGATTGCACAAGGCCATTTCACTGACAACCAAGACATCTTCGGGATTGACGTCCGGTTCCTGGCAAAAAGTCTGATGGGCGCAATCGAGCATACTCATGGTAAGCAGCGTCGGTGGGCGAAAACGGCTGCGTTCGATCAGCACTGCCTTCTTGTACAATGCATCTGCCGGTTGCACGAGTTTGCCGTTGGCTTCGAACATGGCGGCCTTGGACAAGCCGAGCTGTACCAGTCTGAGCGCCATCAGTCGGTTATCGACATCTGCAAACGCGGGTCCTTCAAAATCCACCATATCGATCTCGAGCAGATCCTGCCCAAGCTGGTCCATCAGTGATTCGAGTAATGTGACCGGATCCTGATGCAGGTAGTGCGCCCCGTAGATCAGGTTGACACCGAGCACGCCGAGCGTTTCCTGGTCCTGGATATTGGATTGGCCTTTGAGCACCACGTGCAGATCGATTTGTGAAGCCGGTGCCTGGGGTTCGGTTTGGAAGCGTACGCCCAGCCAGCCGTGGCCGGCCCGCTGCTGAGTAAAACTGAAGGTCGAAACCGTGTTTGCAAAAGCGAAGAAAGTCGAATGGTTTCCGCGGGATTCGCCAAGCCGTTGTTCGACCAATGTATATTCCTTGTTCAGCATCGCCTGCAGACGCTCGCGGCTGACATAGCGCTGGGCGGGGCCGTAGATCGTGTCACTGAATTTCATGTCATAAGCTGACATGGCTTTTGCGATCGAGCCTGCCGCACCGCCCACCTTGAACAACCAACGCGCCGTTTCCTGGCCTGCGCCTATCTCCGCGAGGGTTCCGTAGGTTCGCGCATCCATGTTGAAGGCCAGTGCCTTGTGGTAAGTATCGAGTTCAAGCTTTTTCATGTGACCTCCATTTTACCCGTTGCTGGTGAGCAAAAGTTTATAACCTATGTTCTGTTCGTAAAAAAGTACAACTGGCGTAGATTTATCACGAACCCGCATGTTGGGCTGATGAGTATTACAGTTTCAGCCGATGCTGGTTGACCAAAGTGGACTCAAGCCGCGCTTGCGTTGTTAAAGCTTTTTCGGAAATAAAAAAAGCCCGAGGAGGGCGGGCTTTAATCTCAGTACAACCAGGCAGTTATTGGCCTAGTATTTTTTGCAACCGTGGCAGCGTCCCTGCCGCCGTACATAAAATCATTGACATGGAATTCTTAGTCTTCAATGCGAGATTCTCGTCAGGTGAATAACTTTTTCGTAATGTTTTAGAAATTGCGCTTGGATTCCCAGGTGATTGATATCGCTGCGCCAACCATACCTCACTGCTATGCTTAAAAGCCCGCGATATTAGCGGTGCTATTGCCTTGATGCCGGTTGTAACCTGCTCAGGCGTCAATCGCGTATTGTCCGCTATCGCATTGGTATCAACATTGCTCAGCAACAGCGAGGGATCCTTTGATCCAAACGCAGACATGATCAACTCGATGTCTCGGTTTTGGAATGCAGTCGCCAATCCCTGGGCCGCCTCGGGTAAAAATACATTCGCTTGCGTTCACTCGCTTTCAACATGCTGACTGCATTTCTGGCCGCTGCAGTCGTCGGGCTGTTCGAGGACACGATCGCGAAATATACCGCGCTGGCTGTGTTGTTGCCTGTTGTGGCTGGCCAGTCGGGAAACACCGGCGCGCAAGCGCTGGCGGTTACGATGCGCGGACTCGCACTGCGGGAGATCCGAGCCCGGCAGTGGCCGCGAATCGTATTCAAGGAGATTTCTGCCGGTTTCTGGAATGGGCTCGCTATTGCTGCGACCACGTCGCTGGGGGTCTGGCTTTGGAGCAGCTCGAGCGGGCTTGCGGCGGTGATCGGCATCTCGATGGTTCTGTCGATGGTCATCGCCGGTATTTTCGGCGCGGCGATCCCGCTGGTGTTGACCGCGATTGGACAAGATCCTGCGCAGTCCTCGTCGATTGTCCTGACGACCGTGACCGGCATCGCCGGCTTTTTCAGTTTCCTCGGCATTGCGACACTGTTCTCGGCGGTGCTCTGATTATTCAGTTTGGATAGTGCGCAGGTCGCATGGTTTTCGTTAACATCACAACAATGATTCAAAATCCGGTTTGTCAGCATGAAATACCAAAAACTTGGCGATACTGATATCGATGTCAGTGTGATCTGTCTCGGCACGATGACCTGGGGTGAACAGAATTCGCGCGATCAGGCATTCGAGCAAATGGATTATGCACTTTCGCGGGGTATCAATTTTTTCGACACCGCAGAACTCTACTCGATTCCACCGCGCGCACCGACCTACGGCTCGACCGAAACGATTATCGGTGAATGGCTGCAGTCCCGGGGGGCGCGGGACAAGATCGTGCTGGCGAGCAAGATCGCGGGTCCCGGCGAGGGCTGGATCGACCACATTCGTCAGGGTAGAACGCGCTTCAACAGCAAGCATATCGGTGCGGCCCTGGATGCCAGCTTGCGGCGCCTGCACACCGACTACCTCGATCTGTACCAGTTACACTGGCCGGAACGCCAGACCAATTTCTTTGGCAAGCTCGGCTTCGAACCGGCTGTTGACGAGGACTTCACGCCTGTGCTGGAAACTCTCGAAGCCCTTGCCGAACAAGTGCGTTTGGGCAAGATACGTTACCTAGGTCTCTCCAATGAGACACCTTGGGGCGTGATGCAGTTTTTGCATTTTGCCGAGAGCGCGGGTCTACCGCGCATTGTCAGCGTGCAGAATCCGTACAGTCTACTCAATCGCAGTTATGAAGTCGGGTTGGCCGAGATCTCCTGGCGCGAGCGCGTTGGCCTGCTGGCTTACTCGCCGCTGGGCTTTGGGGTGCTGTCCGGGAAATACTTGCATGGCGCTCAGCCCGAAGGTGCACGCCTGACCCTGTATCCCGACTACACCCGCTACAGCGATTCCGCCTCGATCGATGCGACCGCGAAATACACCGACCTGGCCCGTAGGCACGGCCTGAATCCGGCCCAGATGGCATTGGCTTATGTCAACAGCCGGCCCTTTCTGACCAGCACCATCATCGGCGCGACCACGATGGAGCAGCTACATAGCAACATCGACAGCATCGATCTGCAGTTGTCAGAAGAGGTGCTGGCCGGAATTGAGTCGATTCACAGTGAACATCCGAATCCGAGCCCATGATTTTGGCGACAGGCTAACCGGATAAAACCTGGAATAGCAACAGCCCGGAACAGGCGATAAAGCCTGTGGCTGGCACCCATACTGGTATATTCAGCACATCTTTTGGTGCCGGATTTTTTCGTTTGATCAAGAGCAATGCCGCATTGACGAGCGCGAAGACCACGAGCACCAGATAGC
>JARFQK010000071.1 GCA_029287815.1 Gammaproteobacteria bacterium | reverse complement strand
CTCAACAGCTGCGACAGACCAATTCGGAACTAAGATGGCTCGAGCGCTGGTGACACGACCGACTTTTACGGTATGTTCAACGCTTCCTGCTCTGGAACCTGAGGCTCCTTGGAAGCACCGTTATGCCACTGTCGCGACGCTACACTGCTTACTGTTTTTGGGTGGGTCCACTTCTGTGCTGCGGTACGATGGTGATGACACAATGCCTCTGGGTAGCAACCTATGGGCTGCTCCCCTGTTCACGCTCTGGGCTCGTAAAGCGGTCATCAATTACACACTCAGCCGAGCGCCCTCAATACCATGCTCAGAAATTTCTTGAAATGAACTCAGTTTTCCATAAATCCTTAAGCAACCAAACTCTCATTCGAAATCTATTGCATGAGTAGACCGAGGTTGGCATTTCAACCGGACCGAACAATCATGAAGGCCATATCGATTGCCGCAATCGCCACAATCCAGCTGGCTACAACGCGCATTGCGATGCGTTGCCAGCCTTCCGGGTAGAGACTTGCGATCAGAGCCAAGGGCAGATAGAAGCAGATCGCCGAAGATGCGAATCCAACCGCGGGAGCGAATCCGGCCGCGGGGTGACCGATTACAGCATTCCGGGCTTCGAGGCCCGTCAACGTGCCGGTCGCAAGAACCAGTACCAAAACGAGTCCCGCCTGCAACCGTAGGTTGAAGAGAATCAGAAGCCCGAGGGCAATCAGGTAGCCACGGGCATATAACCCTACCGCGGCCGAATCTCCCGATACCGGCAAACTCAAGAAAGCGATCAGAACACCAATGCCGAGCGTTGCTGCCTGCATGGTAATAGGGCGAAGTCCATGGCGCGGTGAAAACAAAGCCACCATCAGCACGGGCAGCAGGAACTTGAGCGCACTAAAGAAGAGCATTCCTCCGTCCACCAGCCCATGCGACCAGTCGGCCTCGCCATGCGCAAAAGCTGCTGGCGGAAAAGCAGCGGCGCCTATCACCATCAGCAATGCTGCGCGCCTTGCCAGAGTCAAAGGTCTATACCGATCGCAAGCAGCAGAAAATAGCTACCTACAGCAGCAATAGCAGTACCCAGAGCGCGCACCGCGGTCTTGCCGGCCGACCACCGATAGAGCAGACCGAGCGCGATCCCGGCCACGTGAAGAAGACCGGTAGCCACCACGAAGCCAGCCGCATAGAGAATGGGAACACCGAAGTCAGGCAGCGCCGCGCCATGTGGATGGCCATGATAAATCGCGAAAAAGGCAATCAACAGAAAGGCAATTGCCAACGGCGGGCGGACATTGGCGGCCACCATGCCGCCCAGCACGATCGCGGAGACCGCCACCCCCAGATCGATTGCGGGCACCGGTAAATCGAGTATGCCCAGCACCGCGCCAACGGTCATGATCAAGGGGAAGGCGATCGGCAGAATCCAGATCGCGGGCGCCCGCAAGACGGCGCCCCAAAGGCCCACGGCCACCATGGCAACCACGTGGTCCAGGCCGGTAACCGGATGGAGCAAGCCGCTGACGAAGCCGCCGTCGCCCGCGACGCCGGACTCGACATGGCCGAACGCAAAGCCTGGAAGCAAAACGCACAACGCGAAGACCGATATCGCCAGGCGCGAAACCACTCTGGCATCGCCGGTGCTTATGCGCTGCGTGGCTTTATCGGACAAGGCACTGTTCACCAAGATCAGAACAGCGCGGAAACGGCAAAAATCAACCGGTAGTCTTCAGTCCCTTCGCCACCCTGCTGCTCGTCCTCCTCGTTGAGGTCAGTCCATACGGGCGTCTTCACCCCGACTGCCACGCTGATGCTGTTCCAGTACACCCGCACGCCGGGCATCGCGTAAATCATATCGCCGCCAGTGGCGCGCTCGTCGACACCATTGGTGCGATCACGCCCCAAATATAGATACTGCGCCTCGATCGCCAGATCCACTCGCAGTTTGCGATCGAGATCGGTGTAGGCCCGATAGATCAACGCGCTGTTTGCCCGGATCTCCTGACCGAACTTGGTGCGGTTGCCGTCATCGTACTCGTATTCTTGAAAGCCGATGGTCGACAGCTCCTGATTGAAAGTCCACCGCGGAGACAGCATCTTCGTTGCAGTCAGACCGAGGGACCACGCCGGCTTGCCGAAGCCCGTCGACTTCCCAGGATCGATGTCCCCGTTTCGATCCCGAATATTGGGGTCCCCAGTTGGAAGCGTGAAGCCGCCAAACCCTGTGAAGTGCCAATCCTCGAGGTCATCGAGGCTCTCGTTTTCAGGGATCAGCTGCCAGCCGTCGTCGTACTTGAAGCCGAGCTGGCCGAACAGCGAAATATCGGCGAAACCGTGGGTGTCGAAGCCGCCAGGCTCGTCGACCTTGCTGTGGTATGGAAGAAACACATAGGCCGAGAACCAGGACTTCAATCCGTAACCCAGCCCGGCCATCCAGTAATTCGCGTAATCGCTCTCGGGATTGGCTGGATCCGGATCGAAGGTCTCGTACTTGGCATGATCGAGCTTGAGGTAGGCGAGTGTCTCTCCCACCGGTAGCGTAGCCGAGGTCGCCGCCTCTATGGGCGCACCTGGCCCTCGCAGGCCTGCTGCCCCGAGCCCCGCCACGCCATGGTGCGCCATCGATACGCCGCTGATCCCGACGAGCACGCATGTCAGACAGACGGGGCCAATTATTGCGCGGCGTTTTTCGATGCGATCGGCCATAGGGTCTCTTATTGAATGTCAAGCATGAGGATGGTTGAGCGCACACGCTTGTCCGCTTTTTCGCTTTCCAGGGGCTCTTCCAGGCTGGCAGTGATCAGCTGCAGACCCTTATGCCGGATGCGAAGGTTGACACGGCCATCGTCGCCGGTGACTCCGCGGGCGTCTCCATGGTATGCAACCGCGACACCCTGAGCCGGCCCACCGCGAAAAACTGCCTTCAGGCGCAGCTTGTCCCCAACAGCAAGGGTGAAGGGATTCTCGGTGAACACGAGTTCAAGATCGGTCGACAACGGCTCCCCCAACCGCTCGGCCCAGGCCTCGACGCGCTTGACGCTCTCGAGCGCCTGCCAGCTGCGTAGCACGCCGAACAACTCATCTCTGGCCTGGTTTCTGGTGCCAGTCAGCGTCTGCGACCAGTAGCCCGAATCGGCCGTCACCATTACCGCGAGACAAGGCCCTTCCACACGCAATGGATAGCCACCGCCGACAACTGCGGGTGAAGGGTCCGCGTCGCCCTGTCGAAGGCAGTAGGCGCCAGTCACAATCTCCGGATCGAACGGCACTTCCTTGTCGCCCTGGTGTTGTGACAAGCGATGGCCTCGGTGCAGCAGGTAGTCTTCAGCGCTGCGTTCGAACCAGTAATCGTGGGCGTACACTGCCTCAGCTAGCAGCACAACCGCCACGACTAAGTTTATCTTTGCCAAAGACATGATGCGTTCTTGTGAGCTATGATATGATTTTTTCGAAAATTATCATACTTCTCGGCGGCGATAAATACGCCGAGGCGCACGAGGACCTCCTAACGTGCGCATCGAACCAGCACTTGGAGCGACAACATGCAGAGAATGACCATCACCTTGGACGATGATCTGGTAGCCGACTTCGAGAAATATCTTGCCGACAACGGCTACCAAAACCGCTCCGAGGCGATCCGGGATCTGTTACGTCAACGGATCGACGAGCAAAGACTGACAGAGAATCCGAGTGGCAACTGCCTGGCTAACCTGACTTACGTCTTCAACCATCACGAACGCGACCTTGCAAGCCGTCTGACAGAGAGCCATCACGCACACCACGACATCAACATCGCGACCCTGCACGTCCATCTGGATCATCACAATTGCATGGAAAGCGTTGTATTACGGGGACCTCTCAAGCGGGTTCAGGCGTTCGCCAACGCCACTATAGCCGAGCCCGGGGTCCGCCATGGCAATCTCTATGTGCTACCAGTTAAAATTGCTGCGCAGAAGCACCGACACGGATCGGACCCACAAGCCCATCGGCATGTGCACGTCCAGCCAACTTCCTAGCGAGTCTAGCAACAGACCTGCACGTTAATGCAAATGGATTGGACGTAGTTCCCCTCCAAATAACCCTGGCCCGCATTTCTCACCAGGCGGCGCTATATCCTGATAAGGCATTGGTCTCTTTGAAGGAAATCCTGAAGATCAAAATACAGTGTGTTTTTCAAGCATGCCTATCACGGTTCAGGTCGAAACAGCACGGGCCTGAAAAGGCTGTCCAAATTCATTGCTGATGAATCTGTCACGGGGTATTTGCTTCCAACGGGTTTCTGCCTTGATATGCAGGAATGATGTGTTTAATATCCCAAAAACGCCTATCCGACTGCATATTTGGAACCAGTCGTCCACTGACGGGTTTGTCCGTGATCGAAAGTCTCACCAGTTTCCCAGCCGCCCTGCTATTGATTGGACCGACACTGTTACTGCTGCTGGCTGTGACGCCGGGTGGCATTGCCGAACGGCATCCCCGGACAATGGGCCAGTTGATCCAGGTCGTTGGCCTGGTAAGCCTGACCAGCTCGCTGGTGGCCGCGCTGATAACCGGGTTCGCCGAAGAAGCGGCGCCGTCCACCCTGGTAGTGTTCGGCAGCCACGTTGGCCACTTTCCCCTCGCGCTGTCAGCACGCGCTGACAGCCTGAGCTTCACGCTCATGACGCTGATCTCCTTGCTGGCCGCGATCATCGCCCGCTACAGTACGAGTTACCTGGCGGGCGAGGCGACGCAGGGGAGTTTCTTCCGTTCGCTCGCGTTCACGGTGAGCGCCTTCATGCTGGTGGTGATCGCCGGCAACATGCTGATGTTCGTGCTGGCAATCGGTCTGACAGGTAGCGGGCTGAACCGCCTTCTAACCCATTACCGGGACCGTTTGCCTGCGCAGATGGTAGCGCACAAGAAGCTGCTGTTCAGCCGGATGGCGGATGCCAGCCTGCTGGTCGCGGCCGTGCTGATCGCGGTCAGCGAGGGCACCTCGTCTTTCGAAACCCTGGCGGAAACGGCCGCGCAGGGCGACCTTGACTGGCAGCTGCACCTCGCGGCGTGGCTCATCGTCGCCTATGCGGTATTCAAGAGCGGCCAGTTCCCGTTCCATGGCTGGCTGCTGCAAGTCATGGAGGCGCCGACGCCGGTGTCCGCCCTGTTGCATGCCGGCATCGTCTACAGTGGCGCCATTATCGTGATGCGCACGCACGAACTGCTGCTGGCCGATGGTTACGCGCTGGTCGCACTGGCTCTGGTCGGACTGATGACCGCCGCGATCGCCTCGCTGGCGATGCTCACCCAGACCGCGATAAAGAGTTCCCTGGCCTGGTCGACGGCGGGGCAACTGGGTTTCATGCTGCTCGAACTCGGACTTGGGCTTTTCGTCCTCGCCGTTCTACATTTGATCGCACACTCGCTATACAAGGCCCACGCCTTCCTGTCATCGGGCAGCATGGTCGATATCCTGCGTGTTCCGGGGACCAAGGCAAAGAAACCTGTGACGTTGTTGGTGTGGGCCGCCGCAGTGATGGTCAGTGCCGTGATCACGTTCGCGATGGCGGCGCTCTGGGGCATCACCCCGGCAACAGAGCCCTCCCTGGTCGCCATCGGCACGATCGTCACCGTGGCGGTCTCGCAGTTGCTGCTCGCGGGTTGGTCAGGGGCTGCGCTGACGGTGCGCCTGGTCGTGGCGTCGCTTGTGGTGACGGGGGTGTACTTCGGGCTTCACACGGTATTCAGCCTTATCTTCAGTGGCACGCTGAACCCGATTCCTCACGAGGTCTCCGCCGGGCATTATTTGCTGCTCGTCCTGATCGCGGCGGTCTTTCTCGGGCTGTCGTTTTTCCAGTGCGTGCTGACCAGCCAGCCGGCCGCGCCCTGGCTGCAGCGGGTGTACGTGCACCTGCATAACGGGTTGTACACAGACTTGCCGGTTGAGCGCCTGGTTTACCGGGTCTGGCCGGCGCGTTTCCGTGACCTGCCCGGGCGCCGCGGGCGACTGCGCTCATGAGTTTCTCAGGTCGATGAACCATGACTGACCAGAAAACGCGGAACCCTGCTCCTGGCACGTCTTCGCCCAGTCGCTGGACCGACTCGGCTGTCGATAGCGTGTGCGCGCGCTTCGCGCCGTTTTGGCCCCTCGACGCGATGGTCGCCACCAACCCCTACCTGGGATTCGTCGGGCAGTCGTTCTCGTCGGCCGCCGAGTACCACCGGCGAATCATCGGCCGACCGATGACCATGAACCGCGAGTGGTTCAAGGAGCAGCTGGGCAGCGGACGAATCACCGATGCCGATCTCGAGGAGGCGCTGGCGCGCAGCGGTTCGGACATGGATCTTGCCACGCTGCGGGCCAGGGTCGACGAGCCCGTGCCGCTGGCCTTACCACAACTCCTCTACTCGAACATGCGTGACGGGCGCTATCGTCCCAGTCACTCGGGCTACGTGGTTCAGCAGACCAGCCAGTTCTGCGCCGCCTATTACGATCTCGGCCAGGCAATGTGGCCGATGCCCCACTTCGGTGACGGGCTCTACAACGCCTGGTGGCATTACACCTCGATCGACCGCAGCCACCGAGGCATGGACATTCGCAATGTCCACGACGCCCTCGCCAGCATGCCCGACTCACCGCGGGACGCGATCCAGTCCGCCATCGAAAGCATCCGGGTGCCAGAGGACCGACTCGAGGATTTTCTATTCGTGGCGATGGCCAGCGTGGGTGGCTGGGCCAGCTATACCCGTCACTTGCATTGGGTGGCCGAGCTGGAGGGAGGCAGCAACGACGATATCGTCGACCTGCTGGCGATCCGCGTGATGTGGGAGGCGCTGCTGGTTGCAACCTGTGAGCGGCCCGCACACCGCGAGCAGTGGATATATTCCCTGAGCTCGTGGCCGCGCTATCTCCGACCGGCAGAGGCACGCGCGTTAGAAGTGAACCTGATCCTGCAGCGAGCACTCGAGATCCATTATCAGCGCAATCTTGTGGTTGGCCTGCGCCAGGGGGCTAAAACGCCGCACCCTGATGCAGAAGCGCCCAAACCAGTTGCCCAGGCGATTTTTTGTATCGATGTCCGGTCGGAGGTCTTCAGACGCGCGCTGGAGACGGCCGACGCGGATATCGAGACCCAGGGTTTTGCCGGTTTCTTCGGCGTGATGGCTGAATACCGGCCGCTGGGCGCCGACCGCTCGAAGACCCACCTTCCGGTCCTGCTGCCTTCACGCTTCCAGGTGTGTGAACGGGCCGCGGGGGGGGATGGACCTACCCGGGAAGTGCTGGGTCGGCGCGAGCGCTTCCTCGGCCTGTCCAAGGCCTGGAAGCAGTTCAAGCTCTCCAGTGCCTCCTGTTTCTCATTCGTCGAATCGGCCGGGCTACTTTATGCGCTCAAGCTCGTTACCGACAGTCTTGGCTTGAGCCGCCCGGTGCCACAACCGGAGACCGCGGGACTCAGTCGTCGCGACTACGAAACACTCGGACCGGACCTGGACGCGCCCCCGCCGGTGGCGGCCGGGGAGGACGGCCACTGGGGCATACCGCGCAAGGAACGCCCCGACGTAGCGGCCTTCATCCTCAATTCCATGGGACTCAAATCGCGCTTTGGCTCCATCGTGCTGCTCGCGGGCCACGGCAGTTCCACGGTCAACAATCCGCAGCGAGCCGGTCTCGACTGCGGCGCCTGTGCCGGGCAGACCGGCGCAGCCAGCGTCCGGATCGCAGCGGAAATTCTGAACGATCCGGAGGTACGTGCTGCGCTGGCCGAACGGGGGCAACCGTTTCCGGATAAAACCTGGTTCGTCCCGGCACTGCACGACACCACGACCGACGAGGTTCACCTGCTCGACACCGATCGGGTTCCCGCAGCGCTGCGCAGCGTGCTCGACCGCCTGCGCAGCGCGCTTGAGCGGGCGGGCGACATCGCGCGCCTCGAACGCATCCAGCTGCTCGATGAGCAGACCCCGTCCGACGCCTCCGGCGCACTGCGCGCGGTTCAGCGGCGCAGTCGTGACTGGGCCCAGGTCCGCCCGGAGTGGGGGCTCACCGGCAACGCGTCGTTCTTCGCCGTGCCGCGCGCACGCACCGCTCACCTGTCTCTTGAGGGACGCGCCTTCCTGCATGAATACGAGTGGCGACAGGACCCGGACTTCGAGACGCTCAAACTTATCATGAGCGCGCCGATGGTCGTCGCGAACTGGATCAATCTCCAGTACTACGGGTCGACTGTCGATCACGATCACCTGGGGGCAGGCAACAAGCTGCTGCATAACGTCGTTGGCGGGCGTATCGGCGTATTGGAAGGCAATGGCGGCGACCTGCGCCTGGGGCTTGCTTTGCAGTCGTTGCACGACGGCCAGCGCTGGGTACACGAGCCCCTGCGTCTGTCCGTGTTCATCGAGGCCCCGGCCGAGGCAATCGACGACGTGATCGCCGGTAATGC